>NZ_CP044987.1 GCF_009017495.1 Deinococcus sp. AJ005
ATGCCCGCACGCGATCTGTCCGGCCTGTACCGTAGCGTTCCCCGACCGGTTCCCAACGAGATCACCCGTGACGCGCTGTTGAGTGTTCTGCAGAAGAGCGAGTGTCCGCTCATCGTCTTGGTCGCGCCGGCGGGGTACGGCAAAACCACACTGCTCGCCCACTACGCCCGTGAGGAACCGCAGCGGGCCGTATGGCTCAGCCTGCGGGAGGACGACGCCGACCCGGCCGTGCTGTGCGCCCACCTGCGAGGGGCCCTCACGGCGCTCCTGCCCTCCCTCGGGCTGGACCGCAGCGCTGCCGCTCTCGTCGCGGGCGCAAGCAGTTCCGTTCATGCCCGCGCTCTGGCAGGTGATCTGTCACTCAGCCCCGTCAACCTCAACATGTTTCTGGACGGTGCCGAACTTCTACAGGAAGCTGCCGAGGACTGGCTGGGCCATCTGCTCGATGGTCTCGGAGAGGGCCACCGGGTGTTCCTCGCATCCTGGAGCGAACCACGACTGCGGTTTGCGCAGCGCGTCGCGGCGGGTACCGCCGAAGTCATCGGCGCCGGTCATCTCGCTTTCACGCGTGACGAGACGGCCCGCTGTCTGGGCCCGCGTGACGATGACAGCGTGCATCGCCGCCTGGACGGTTGGCCGATCGGCGTCAACCTCGCCGCGCTGGGCATCTCCCCCGTGCTCGGTGCCGAGCACATCCTCGACGAGGCGCTGTCCCGTCTTCCCCTGCCCCTCCGGCGACGGCTGCCCGACGCCAGCGTGCTCGACCTCTGGACAGAAGACACTGCGACGGACCTGGGCGTCGACCTGCCTGCCGGATGGCTGCGCGACGTCCGCCGCGCCGGCCTGCCCCTCATTCCACTGGACGGCGCGTACCGCCCGCACCATCTGCTGCGCGAGCGGCTGGACCGTGACCTCCGGCAGGACCCGGGCGTCTATGCGGCCCTGCACGTCCGCGCGGGCCGCCGCGCAGAGACACGCGACGACAGTTGGCAGGCGCTCGAACACTACCGACAGGCCAGGGCGGAACGTGATCTGCTGCGGGTCGCCGGAGGCCTGGCCCCACACCATGAACGCCGCGGGGAATACCGTCTGGTGCGTCAGGTGCTCGAGCCGCTCGGCGCTGCCTTGCCAGTCCCGCTCCGCACGGCGCTAGGTCTAGCGCTGTACGAGACGGGTGATCCGGTGCGGGGCGAGGCGACCCTGCGTGGCCTCTACGCCCAGGGGGAGCGCGATCCGGGACTGCTGTTCGCGCTGGGCATCCTCTGTGCACGAACGGGCCGGCCGGGCGAGCAACTGGCCCTCGTCGAAGAAGGCCTGCGCGGCCCACACTCCCCACGGGACGCGGCTCGTCTCACGCGCCTGTGGGCATCCGCGCAGTTGGCCCTTGGCCGGGCCGACGATGCCGTGAGCACCGCACGCACCGCACTGAAACAGGCACGTACCCTGGACGATCCGATCGAGATCGGCGCCGTCCTCGACGTCCTGCAAGTGGCCTGCCGGGAGACCGGTGACCTGGCAGGCGGCGAGGCGGCGCTGCGTTGGGCCCTGTCGCTGTACCAGCAAGTGGGCATGCCTGCCCGCGCGCTGATCGCCAGCAACGACCTCGCCATGCTCCTGTGGACGCTGGGCCGCCCGCAGGAAGCCGCGCAGACGGTCGATGAAGCGCTCGCCGTCGCCGAGCAGGAGCACAGCGCCGTGCAGGCCCTGCTGCTCGAGACCCGTGCCGACCTGGCTTTCGACCAGCGGGACATGGCCGCCGCCGCCAGCGACTACCAGGCCGCCCTGCGCAGTTGCGAGCATTACGGCGTGGCCACGCTACAGTCCCGGATCCTCCCCCGGCTCACTGACGCCCTGTTACACGCTGGAGATCCGGCCGCTGCGGTCCAAGCCGTGATGCACGCCCGCCTCAGCTTCGGGGACACGGAACACGCACGTTCCGCCCTCGTCTTCAGCGACGGCCTGCTGGCCGGCGATCGTGGCGACTGGCCGGCCGCCAGCCTGGCCTTTTCGGCAGTGACCGTCAGTGGTTTCGGGGCTCCTGAGTCGGTCTACCGGCGCGCCGTCCTGCGCCGCGCCCAGGCCGACCTGCGGGCAGGCACGTTCAGCGCCGCGCGCGTCCAGAGTACGGAAGAGCAGCTGAGGCATGCCGGTCCACTCGACTTCACGGTGACCGACGAGGCGGCCGTGGCCGAAGTGCGCGCCGCGCTCTCTCAGTTCGGGCACGCCGTCAGTCCGTGGGCCGACGCCCTTCCCCGGACCTCAGACACGCCTGTTCCGTCAGACCGGCCGTCCCCCGTGATGCTCCACCTCAAAACCCTGGGCCCCTTAAACGTCACGGTCGACGGCCAGCGGGTCCACATCCCCCTGAGCCGTTCGGCGGAAGTGCTGGTGTGGCTCGCCTGGCACGGAGGCACGGCCACCCGCGGCGAGATCATGAACGACCTCTGGGACGGATCCACCGAGCAGCGTCACATCGAGTACTTCAAAGTCGCCGTCCGGCACCTCCGGACTGCCCTGACGTCGCACCCGGCGATCACGTTCAATCCGGTCCCGTTCGAAGCTGGCCGGTACCGTCTGGCTGAGCAGCTGCAGGTCCACCTGGACGCGCGGCTCCCGGCGCAGGCGTTGCGGGAACGCACGTGCGCTGCCCTCCAGGCTGCTCTCGACGCATATGGCGGCCCCTTCTTGAACGACAGCAGCGTGGAGTGGGCATGCGTCCGGCGCACCGAGCTGCTCGAACAGTCCCTGTCTGCCGGACTGACGTTGGCTGCCACGCTCGAGGACGAAGACAGCGTCGTGGCCGCCGCCACCTACGAACGGTGCCTGGAACTCGACCCACTCAGCGAGGAAACGCACATCAGGCTGATCCGGCTGTGGTCACGCCTGGATGAACCCGAAGGTCTCCGCCGCAGCTACACGCGCTACCAGCGCATGGTGCACGACGAGTACGGGCAGACGCCTGACCCTGCCATCCGTGCACTGGCAGAATGACCGTGAAAGACTTCCCCCTCAGCCCAGACTCGCAGTGGACCCCAAAAAGGAGACGAACATGACCTTCGACGAAGCGCTGGAAATCCTCGTTCAGTTGACCAAAGACCACGGGGGCAACGGTGGCGGACCGTACGTACACCTTCTGCCGGAGCGCCGCCCATTCGAACTGCCCATCACGGTGCTGACGGGGATCGAGATCGCGCTGGTTACGAGTTCGAAAGCTCCAGTCGCGGAGCGCGTGGACGGTCTCAAAGCAGTCGGGCAGTTCCTGATGAGCACGGCCACTCGCGAAACGCGCGTCCACTACGAGGAAATACCACTCCTCGTCCTAGTGAAGGCCCTCACGCCCTTGAAGGGACGTATCGACTAGTGTGCAGCAGGCCGTCCCGCTCCGATCAAAAGCGCCCTATTGCCGCCACGGGTCCTGTCTAGGATCAGAATTCCCGCCCCGTTTTCACCACTGCTTCAGTGGACGCAGCGGTCCATGGCGACAACGGATTTAACTGTCGCGGCAACTGCGTTCCTGTGGCGGGACTTTCTGCACCGGGAAATCCCCGCCCCCGACAGCCTCAGGCTCCTTCCCTGTCGGTGGGGCTCCAGGCAACGAAACCACGTACTATTGAGCATGGACACCCTCCGAAAACCGTACTTTCTGGCTGCGACACTCTGCTTGCTGCTGGTCGTGTTGGTCGAGGTGGGTCAGTCCTTCCGGGGCGACGCCGGACAGGCACGGCCCGGCTTCGGCATCCCCTACCTGGCGCTGATTGACGGGATATTGCTCTACAACATCGCGCTGATGGGTCTGGCACTAATTATCCCGGAACGCGTGCAGGGACGGGTGCAGGGCCTCGTGACGCTGATCCTGTCCACCGCACTGCTGCTGGGGACCCTTGTTCTGGGGCTTGTTGCCTTCGCCACGCTGAGCCTCATGCTGGCCATGGTGTTGTCTTTTTTCGGGTGGCCCATCTATCTCGTCGCCTTCGGGGGGTTCGACAGACACGGGGCCGCGATCACCCTCGCCCTGCTGATGACCTTCAAGCTGGCATTCACGGTTCTGCTGGTGATGGCCCATCAACGCTTCTTGCAAAACCGGAGCCTGGTGATGTTGATCCTGACCTCCTTCATCTGTGGGTTGGTCCTGGTCTGGCTGCACGCCCTGGTCCCCGGAGTACTGGTCAGCGTGACCGATGCCATCGGGGCCATCGTCATTGCCGTTCTGGCGTTCATCTGGGGGCTCCTGCTGCTGATCGGCGGTGCCGTCTCCACCGTGAAAAGCATCCGGTTGCACGTCTGACCCAGCGCCCACGGCCCGTTGCCAGCGAGCCCTCCCTGAGCGCATGAACGAGGCGAGCACCTGGGGCAAAACGGTTCACTGGCCGGACACGACGTCAGTGTTTTTGCGTCTACGGCGATAGCAACGCGATCAGACAGTTGGCCTGCAGACAGGTCACGAGGACCTGCCCACCGTCTCTGAACACGTCCACCAGCACCTCGAGGCGTCCATTGTCGTTCTTGGCGGGCATCGCCTGTCCCCGCTGCACGGTGCCGTCCAGAGCCGTGAAGACGACCTGGGCCTGAAAAACCTGTGAACTCTGCAGCCGCAGCTCACGGGTCACGGCGCTACGCCCGGCGAGAGGTTTGAACAGGACCGAGCAGCTTTGCCCCTGACCCATCTGGAGGCGCTGACGATCGCGGTCGTCGCAGGCCCCCAGCACGAGTTGGATGTCCATGGCCGTGACCGGGCGGCGGCGTACCAGCACGGTGCCCAGTTGCCCGGTCCAGGCGGCATTGCCGGGTGGCTGCTCCGGATTTGGGGGGCGGCTCACCCCGATCAGACTCTGTCCCACCGCCACGTAGGCCGCCAGGACCAGCAGCACCAGAACGACGAAGAACACCCGTGGGGTCATGGTTGCCTGATCATTTCCTTCAGGGTTGTCCCACTGCGCTGGAGATCGAGATAAGGCCTCACGATAGGGTCCTTAAGACAAAAGATGAGTACCGTAGACTGGCATTGTCCTCTCGATATCGCCAGTGTCACCGTGTCGTTTCTCGTGACTTCCTGACCCTGAGGAGGAGTGGTCGACAGGACTGTCCCCACGGGCTCGTTGTTCGTGCTCCATCTCTTGCTGAGCAGGATGTTTTCCGGTTTCAGTCCCCATTGAACCAGTTCCTTCAGCACGTCTGTCCCGTCCTTGCCGACAAAATTCATCGGATGCCGGGACGGCCCGTTGGACAGCACCAGGGTCACGGCGCTGCCCTTCTTGAGCTTGCTGCCCTCACCGGGCTCACTGCGGATCACGACGCTCTGGGGCACCGCCTCGTCGTTCTCCGTCTTGAGCGGATCGGCCACCGTCAGCCCAGCGCCGGTAATGACTGCCCTGGCCTTTTCCAGGCTCAGGCCCGCCACGTTTTGGACGGTGGCGTCACGGCCCAGCAGTAGAAACGCCCCCACGCCCCCGAGCAGCACCACGGCCGCAACGGCCAGCACCCACCACGGGAACTTGCCCCTGGGGACTGGGGGAGCAACTTGCAGAGTCACGCTCTGACCTTGGACCACGTCGTCTGGGAGGCTGACGTCCTGCATATCCAGCCGCAGGATGTGCTGACCTTCAGACGCCGTAGGCGGCAACGTGAATTTGACAGTGTATTGCTGTGTCCCAGCGATCGGGAAAACCCGTTCGGCCTCGCCCTGTACGGCGGCCCAGCTCGCGCGGTCGGTGGCTCTGGGTTGCCATTCGAGGAGCGCGCGGCCCTGCATGGGGCGGCCACTGACGTTGGTGACCACGAAGGTCGCTTCGCCGTGACGGTCTGAGCCGAGCGTGACGGTGTTGGTCGCAGTGGTGACGGTGAATGCAGCGGGCATAGGGCCTCCTTGAAAAAATCCTTCCTCAGCGAAACTTTGGGCAAACGTCTGGCAGTGCGTCGGCCGGATCTGTGACGCCGGACCGTGAGCCGGGCGCGACGAAACCACCGGCCTGGACTGGTTTTGACCTTTGCGGTTTTCGGCCGGCTGTCTCTTCGCTCAGTCCTGTTGGTCGGATAGGACCCGACGGCGCTGCGACACCACGGCGGCCGTCCGCAGACGGCCGCCGCCCGTTCATGTCCAGCCCCAGGGCAGGACGACGCGCCACACCAGCAGGCCGAACGCTGCAGCCAGCAGCACGGCGAGCGTCACGGTCCAGGCCGTGCCGAGGGCGACGCGGGGACTGTGGCTCCCACCCACGGCGTAGCCCATCGCCTCCCAGGGGTTGCCGTCGTAGCAGTACCCCTCGATGCCGTCGGCCACGCCCCCATTCTTGCTGCGGGACCCGGCCACCAGACCCGGAATGAACAGCAGCGCCATCCACGCGGCGTAGGACAGCACGAAGAACGGTCCCACCACGAGATTCTGGAGGACGTGGACGAATTCGTGTCCAAAGAGGCCGGGGCTGGTGTTGCTCATCACGGAACCCTGTGTGAAGGCGTAGTCGCTCTTGATGCGGAAACCCGAGGAATACCGGTGCGCTTCCCGGCGCGTCTCGTCGCTGTGTCCGCCCCACGCAAAATTGATCAGGTGAAGCAGCAGGCCGTTGGTATTGCCGCCCAGGCCCCAGGTCACGTTCAGCGGAAAGGTAAGGAAGCCGAGAAGCCCATGGATGCCCCACAGGCCGTTCATGAAGCCCACGCCTGCGCCGACTGCCGTGACGATGTTCAAAAGTCGGTCTGGACTGGTCAGCCATTGGGAGCCGAACAGTGTGGGCAGCGTATCGAGCAGGCCCGGCCACAGCAGGAACGCCCAGCCGAGGACGAAACCGGCCCGCTCGGGGTGGACGGCCAGACTGAGCAGCCACGCGATGAACACCCGGGCCAGAAAGGCCCCCAGAACGAGCAGCAAGGCGGCTTCGGTGCCGCGCAGCAGCGCCCAGCCCGCCTGCCGTTTGGCCAGTCCCACCACGACACCCACGATGAACGCTGCGGCAGCGGCGATGAGCACGGGGACGAGAGGGGCGAGGAGCAGGGTCCACGTCAGGGTCACGGCGCACCTCCGGGGGCGTTCCACACGATTTCGTGGGTCAAGGCCACGGGTTTTTCCATTTCGCAGAGTTGCAAGACCAGTTCACTCACGGATGCTGACGCCGCCGGCGCGAGCACGAGCAGGTGAAACGCCCGGTGCTGACCGCCGGCGGTGACGTTTTCCCGGACCCCGAAGCCCTCGACACCCGTGGCCGTCTCGAGCATCTGCGCCAGGCCCTGAGCCGTGCCCCGTAGGCGGTTCAGCGGCATGGTGCGGGCGATCAGGCGTCTCAACTGACCCAGACCCGCAGCGTATTGCTGCTCCAGCGGACCGGGACGCAGCAGCCCGTCCAGATCCAGCCAGGAGGCCAGGAAGGGAACGAAGGCGTCCGGCGTGCGGTGGGGATCGAACACCGCGTCTACCTGGGCCAGCGCGGTCTCCAGCGGCGTGATCAGGTCGGCCATCACGTCCAGCGCCGCGCCGAGCGGCTGGTCCGCCTGCGCCGCGCGCTGAAGCACTTCCGGCAGCAGCCGCTCAAGTTCGGCGCGTTTCATCCTCACTCACCACCTCGATGTCGTGTGCCCCCGAACAGAAGAGCCAGGTGGGCGGCAGCGTCACCGCGTCTGCCCCGTCCTCCTGAACGACCGACTGGTAACTCCGGCCTGAAGTGCGGCTCAGCCGCAACCCCCAGGGGCCGCCGGCCAGGGTCAGGCTGCGCGCGGCGGCCACCGCACGCACCGGTTCGAAGCGCCGCACTTCGTTGAGCGGGAGACCGCTGTCCACGCTGGGATTGATCCAGGTGGGCTCGGCCTGCCCGAGGCGCAGTGACGCCACCCCCATGTGGTGCGACGCGGCGTACGCGGTCTCCCCGGTAAATGCCAGGTCCAGGCAACTGCCTCCTGTCCAGCCGGTCTTAAGGGTGATCCAGCCTTCGGGCGGGTCTTCCGCGCCGCGCAGCTCCCAGCGCCGGCAGCCGGGACCGTCCTCGTCGCCCTCGGCGGCCAGCCCGGCCCATAGGAAGGCCCGCGTGCCGTCGTGCTGGACGGCCAGTACGCGCACGTCCTGTTGCTCGAGTCCCATGGCCCGGAAGGACTTGCTGGCGCCCCCACTGGACAGCAGCACCCCGCCGCGGGACTGCGCGGCCACCGCCACCACCGGATCACCCTGTGGAGCGTGATGGACCCTGACCGCGTAGAGGGGGAGGTTGGGCTGGCCCGGCGTGACGGCCACCGGGGTGACCGTGGCCTGCCCCGGCGTCACCCGGACCTCGAGCAGCCCCGTGTCGGTGGCCAGTAGGAGCCAGGACTGGTCGCCGCGCCTGACCCAGTCGGCGTCCCTGACCACCACGTCCAGGGTCAGCGGCGGCTGCCAGCTTTCCCCACAGTCGAACGACACCAGCAGGTGCGCCACCCCGTCCCCGGCCTCGGTGAGCACAGCCAGAAATCCGGCCTGAGCAGCGTGCGCACGGACCAGCCGGAGGTTTTCACCTGCAACGGTCAGGACCGCTTCCCAGCCCTCACCGTCGTTCAGGGAGCGGAACAACAGGTCGTCGCAGGCCGCGTACCACGTCTGCGGCTGAAAGGTGTCGGTGGCCAGGGCGCGGACGGCGCCCCGCGGCTGTTCGTCCACCAGCAGGCCCACCTGGTCGGCCCAGGCCACGCCGGGTTCGGACAGGGCCACGGCGAACACGTGGGAACTACGCAGGGTCTGCCCGAAACGCCAGCCCTCCTCGGTGGATTCGGTGGGCAGGGGATTGATGCCGAGGCGCAGGCGTCGGACGACGTTGGCCCTGATCTGTTCGTGGTTCTGGTAGCGCCGCGCCACGACCCGGGCCCGGACACGTACGGTTTTGACGCGCGCCCACTGCACGTCGCAGGCGGTGCCCAGAATGCGCCTGGCGTCGATCGCCCGCGCGATGTCACCGAGTACCTCGGGTTGCTGCGCGTCTAACAGCAGTGCCGACGTGAGCTGGGCGCGGCTGTCCGGCGCCACCTCCGGCACCAGCACCAGCCCCACGGTGCCCGGGGTCCCGTGCGCCCACAGGGCGCTTTGCGTGAAGGCGCGCGCCCGGGCGACCGAGCGGGCGTGGTCCAGGGCGATGAACTCGTAATCCGACGCCGTGACCGCCCGGTACTGATGACGCACGTGCATCGGCCCGCGCACCAGGGCGTGTTCCAGCGACTCGGCCGCCTGCCCGCCGGACGCCGGGGCGGGATTGGTCACGCCCACGCCTGGAAGCGCGGCCCTCACGGTGGTCAGCGAGCCGGCCGCCACGTTGCCGGCTTCGCCGCCGCCCCGCCAGTACCATGCCCGGATTTCCCGACCGGGTTCCGGCGCCGCCTGTCCACGTAGGACCGGGGCGAAGGTCACCGTCCCGGCCAGACGGTCGGCCAGGTACGTCTGCTCGGTCTGAATCCCGGAAGCGAAGAACGGCACTTCCCGGCAGATGCGGTAGGTCTTCTCCAGCCAGGTCATGACGGGCGTATTGGGATCCACCTCGTCCAGGCGGGTCTCCACGGCGACGATCAGGTCGGCGCCCTCGGCCTCTGGCATCGGCGCGATCAACGGTGGACGGGCCAGTTGCATGGCCGGCCCCGCACTCACCCCGGTGTGGCCCAGCAACTCGGCATGCACGAATTCGGCGTGGAGGGCGGGCACGTCCACCGACGCGGTCCCTGGCGGGAGTTCGGCGTCTCTCATGGTCGAGAACACGGCGGCGGCACCCTGGTCCGCCCGCCCCACGCCTACTTGAGTGCCGGCCGGAAGATGGAGCGTACCGGCGGCGCCGTCCGTACGCGAGAAACGCAGGGTCACCCGGGCCGCCGACGGTGGCAGCAATACCACGCCCAGCAGCCGCAGGAATTCCACGAAGGCCTTGTCCGGCAGGCGGTTCAGACGGTAAATCATGGTGTCGGTGAGAAAGGCGAACAGTTCCAGCAGCACCGTTCCTGGATCGCCGGCTGAGAAGTCCGTCCATTCGGCGCAGCTCTTGCGCGCCCGGGCGATGGCTGCCGCGCGGAGTTGCTCGTAAGTGCAGTCGTCCAGATTGGGCGTGGGCAGCGGCATCAGCGCTGCCCCGCCTCGTCGCCGAGGTTCAGCGCGAATTGCAGGTGGTCTTCTTGCCGCGTGCCCCGGATCCGGTACTGGAAGGTCAGGCGCAGCACCTGCGGGGCATCGGTAGCGCGCCCCGCGTCGAGATGCAGCACCACCGCCCGGGGTTCCCAGCGCTCGACGGCCTGCCGCACGTAATGGATGGCCAGCCCGGCGGTGGTGTCGTCGTTTGGCGCGAACATCAGCCGGGAGAGGTGACAGCCGTACTCGGGGCGCATGACCCGCTCGCCGGGCCGGGTCGAGATCAACATCAGCAGCGACTGGCGCACCAGCGCTGGGCCGCCAACCATTTGAATGCCTCCCCGATGCAGCCGCAGCCCTGCCGGTTCGCCGCGCCGCTGTGGATCGTCCAGGTCCGGATGCACGAAACGCCATCCCTGCTCTGCGGCCCCCCGCTCAGGCGCCGTCATGGCCGTTCCGCCAGCAGATTCTGGCCAGGCCGGCGAACCAGGTATTCCACGATGCCGGGCGGCGTGCCGTCGGTCAGCCCCCGCACGCTGTCGAGCGCCACGCGGCGGCTTTCGATCCACAGCAACCCGGAATAGCCCACCTTGACCTTCAGGGTCCGCTGGCAGGGCTTGATGCCGACCCCGTAATTCGGGCAGAAGCGGATAGGCCGTCCTTCGGGGTCGCTGTCCACCAACAGTGCCTGGCCCTCCACGAACACCAGAGACTGCGAGGCTTCCAGGCCAACCCGCCCGATCTCGTGCTTGCACACCAGTTGGGCTCGGTCCGTCAACAGTTTCATTCAGGCCCTCTCAAAGTTGATGCGTTCACCGCGAATGACCACTTCCTGCCCGGGCGCTTCGAGCACCAGTCGCCGGGCCGCGTGCACCCGGACATGCTCTGGCGTGAGTTCCACGACGCTGCCCTGCCCGTCTTCCAGCACCAGGGTCCGGGCTGCCGCATCGAGTACGACCTTCTGCCCGGCGGCGCTGCGGAGGGTCAGGCGCCTGGCCCGTCCATCCACCACCCCGCTGTCGGGGAGGCCGGCCTGACCGTACAGGCCGCCGAGTAGGATGCCGGGGCTGCCCTCTCCATGCGGCAGCAGCACCAGCACCTGGTCGCCCACGTCGGGCAGCGCCATCAGGCCCCGTTCCGCGCCCGCAGCCACACTCAACACCTGGAGCCAGCCGCTCAGCAGGCCGGCCTGCGCCGGCATCCTGACCTGCACCCGGCCCAGGTCGGCGGGGTCGTCCACCGCCGCCACCACCCCCAACGTCGCCGCCAGCGGCGCGGACGGCCCACGCGGCGGATTGGGCCGGCTGCAAAATTCGGTGACGTAGCCGGATCCGGCCTCGACCCGGTGAACGACTTCCGTGAGCACGAACTCGCCGTTCAGATGTGCGTCCAGACCGTCGAGCCGGACCCCGCTGCCGGGCCGCAGCCGCCCGTCGCCGTCACACACGCCCCAGCAGGTGTGGCTGGCCCCCGAGCGCCAGTCGAGTTCGGCCTGGGCCGCCCACTGCGCCTCCTCATCGCTGTCGACCGGGACCCCCACCAGTTTCCGCACGCCTGCGCCCAGGACCTCCGACTTGGCGGTCGCCATCGGGGTGGGCATGCTCGGTGCCGTCGCCCGGCCCTGCACCGCCGTCACCTGCAGGGCGTTCCAGCCGTACACCTCGACCTCGGGACAGGCCGCGTCCACATTCGATTCGATCCGCGCTTCTAGCAGGTTGCGTCCGAGTTCTAGGACCACGCGCGTCCCGTTGCCTGCCGGCCCTAGAAATTCCAGACAGTCGCCCTGAAGCTGAAAATGTCGTCCGTTCTGCACGCTCAAACCCGTCAGCAGCTCGAGGTCGGACTGCCGCAGCTGCGCGGTCCAGACGCGGGGCAGGGCCTCCCGGTCCAGATCGAGTCTCACCCCCAGCCTGTCGCTGAGGGCCTGGGCGACGTCTCGCAGGCCCTGACCGTCGAGGGTTTGCGCCGGCATGCTCTTGCGCAGCCGGTGTAGCCGGTCGTAGGCCCGTACGCGCACCTCACGGAGGCCGCCCGGCAGGTATTCCACGCTTAGGGCGGTCACCTCGCCGTCAAACAGGGGCAGGCCGCTCCACTCCTCAACCAGGAGACCGTCGCCGATGGTGACCGGCAGGGGCCCGTCGCCCACCAGGCCCAGCTCACAAGCACTGGGCAGGGAGAGCTTGCGCACGACCCGCAGTTCGCGCACGGTCCCCCCCCAAGCGTCCAGCGTCTGGTTGCCCAGGCGCAGACGCAGCGGCGCTCCAGGCGCCGTCATGCCTCGTCCCTGGCGCCGACGGCGCGGCCGAAACCGGACAGGAGTGGGAGTTGGAGCACTTGGCCGGCGCTCAGTTCGAGGGGATTGACCAGCTGGTTGACTTGGGCGATCAACCGCCAGGCCGCCGGGTCACCGTAGGCCTCGAAAGCCAGGGCGTCCAGACGGCTACCGACGTTCAGACCGTCACCCTGGATCTCGACCGTGTCGGCCGGCGCCGGCGGCAGGCCGTCCAGGCCGGGCGGCCACGCGGTCCAGGATCTGGGCGCCGGGGGTTGCGTCTGCGCCGGCGTTGCCTGCGGGGCGGCCAGTTCGGGAATTCGGCGCAGACGCATGCGCAGCCAAGAGCGCTGCGGTGCGCCGCTCGCGGCAAAAGACTCGAAACGCTCGCTGATCGCCAGGATGACTCCGGGGACATTCCACGACTTGCCCCACAGAAACCGGACCCGGGCCAGCGCCGGTCCTGGTCCTCCTGCCTCGGCCAGTCGCCACAGCGGCCGCGTCAGTTCGCGGACGTCGCCGGCCCGCACCGGCTGCTCTTGCAGCGACGTGTCGAACAGCAGGTCCAGCTCCAATTCAGTCACGCCGCCCCCGGCGGCCAGCAGCGGGTCATCATCCTGGAGCCGGGCCCCGAGCAGCCCGCCCACGGACCGCCGCGCCGTGGTTCCCGCCTGTCGCTTGACGGTCAGTTGCTCGGGGTTGAGCAGACACGAGATCCGCTCGTTGCTGGATTCAATCAGGAAGTTGACCCGTTCCACGGTTCACCTGCCTGTTCCCGCTGCACCTCTTTCCAGCGTGCCCGGTCGCGCTGAAACGCCTGGAGATCCTCGGGAGCGTCCTCACGCAGCGGCAGGTCAGCCCAGCCGTCTGGCGCTTGGACGGCCCCTGGTGCGTCTGAGATCGTTTTCCGGGGCGCCTGGGCCGCCGCCAGTGCAGTCGTCATCAACACAGAGCGCCGGGGCTGATCCAGCCAGGCCACGCGGGGCACGGACGTAGGCATGGGCGCATCCATGGCGGCCATCGGGGCTATGGGAGGGACCGTGGCGGCAGCCCGGAAGACGTCACGTTTCGGTGATACGAACGGCGTGCGGGGCGGAGCGGGAAAGGCGGGCCTGATCCCATCGCCTGGGGCAGGAGCGAGACGTTCAGGCGGCCTGGGCGGATTGATCATGGCGTGGGAGCGGGGCAGCTCCCGCAGCTCAGAGTGGACGGTCAGACGAATCGGTGACGCCGCCGGCCAGCGTGGCTCTGCCGAACCGGACGCCGCGTCGACCGAGAACTGGATGCGTCCGGGACGCCCTGCAAGCATGTTCGCGGGCATGGCGACCGTCCCCGGGACAACGGCCTCCGGTGGTGTGGCTCGCGGAGGCGGCCGACCAGCAGGACGTGGGGCGGCCGGACGTGCCGGTTGGGAGCTGGGCGTGGCGGTACTCAGCCCTGTCCACTGGAGCTCAGGCCGGCGAACGTGCGCCAGCCAGTCCTTTGGCGGGGTCGAGGGGAGCCGCCCCGGCTGCATGGGCGGTGCGTCAGCCCGGTCGGGCCCAGTCTCCCACTCTTCGAGGCGGCGCGAGAGGGCCTGCACCCCGAGCCGGAGCCAGCGGCGCAGCCAGGAGGGCGGACGCCGGTTCACGCGCGTTCCAGCGAGTCGTACACGAGGGTCAGGTGTTCCAGGGCCGCGTCCTGACTCATGGCGTCCAGCAGGGCGCCGCGCCACTGCGACGGCCAGGCGTTCAGCAGGTTCCAGCGCATGACCTCGACCGTCCCCTGGGGGTCAAGCATCAGGATGGACACGTTCTTCCGGACCACCTCGCCCCGCACGGCGCTCATCAGCCAGTCCCACAGCTCGTGCGACTGGGTCAGGCCGTACTTCAGTTCCACATCGGCGTATTCCACCCGCCCAGGCAGGGCGCGGGTCACCTGGCCGTTGCCGCCCTCGCGGTAACGGATGACGCCGAGGCGGACGCCCAGGCCGCTGCACTGCGTGAAGTGTCCCTCGACCACGCCCTGGATGACGACTTTGAAGTTGTAGCTGCGGAAGGGGTCTTGGATCAGGGTCATGCGGAATCACCCAGGCTTTCGGTGTCGCTGCGTTGGTCCATCTGGCTCAGCCGGAAGACGATGAACTCTGCCGGTTTGACGGGGGCCACGCCGATCAGGGTGACGACCTGCCCGGCGTCGATCACCTCCGGCGGGTTGGTCTCACGATCGCATTTGACGAAGAAGGCCTCCTGGGGGGTCCGGCCCATCAGGGCCCCGTCGCGCCACAACCGCAACAGAAAGGCGCTGACGTCCCGGCGAATGGATTTCCAGAGCGTCTCGTCGTTGGGCTCGAAGACGATCCAGCGGGTGCTCAGGGCGATGGATTCCTTGATCATGTTGAACAGTCGCCGGACATTCAGGTAACGGAATTCGCTGGCACTGTCCGCCACGGTACGCGCCCCCCAGACCCTGACGCCCTCGGTCGAGAAGAACCGCACGGCGTTCACGCCGTGGCTGTTGAGCTGTTCCTGCTCGGCGCGGGTCAGGTGGTATGTCAGATCCAGTGCGCCGCGCACCGATTCGTTGGCCGGGGCCTTGTGCACGCCGCGTGTCGCGTCGGTGCGCGCCCAGATGCCCGCCATATGGCCGCTGGGGGGCACGTCCACCAGCACGTCGGTCTTGAGTGGATCCCGCACCCTCAACCACGGGAAATACACGGCGCCGTACCCGTCATCCGACTGTCGGGGCCGCAACCCCACCAGTGTGCCCGTGGGCGCTCTGGTGGCCGGGTCGGCGTCGCCGGGAGCACGGTCGGGTGCGGCGGATTTCGCCACGACCGTCAGGGCCATCACGTCCACAACGGCCAGCGGCGCGTCCAGAACCGCGACGCGGTCGCCCAGCTGCTCGCAGTGGCCGAGCAGGGCGTCGTAACTGGCCGCGTCGGTCAGGCCAGGTGCGGCGACGATGGCGACGTCGTCGCGCTGGGCCACTAGGTCCAGCGCCCGCATCAACTCGCCCGCGCTCCCCATGTTGACCACGTAACATCGCTGTCCTCCGTTCTGGAAGAACCCGAACACCGCCTGCGACAGATCGGTGCTCTCCTGCCCACCTGCGGCGTAACTTCGCTGGAATTCCGACCAGTTGGTCACCGCACGGATGTCCATGGGAAAGGCCTTGTGGTCGGGCGCGACTCCAATCAGGGCAGCAGTGCTCGTCCCGACCGCTTCGATGGGTCTGGGGCCACCCGGCACTTCTTCCACATAGACGTCGGGGGCCAGATAATTCGGCATGGAAGGTTCTCCTTCTGGGACCCGCAGACGGGCCGGACGCAAAGCGAGGTGAACAGGATGCGGCACCTATTTGGGCGGGAGAAGCGGGATCTGCCAGTCTGCGGGAGGAAGGGGCGGACGCGCCAAGACGTGCTGGTGGGCGGTCATGACCTCCACGGCGTCTTCTGGACGCACCACCATCTCGAACTGCCCGGAGCGGTCAGTGTAGATGGCGTCGCCCAGACCGTCCACGGTGATGCGGGCGCCGGCGACCGCCTGGCCGTCTCCATCGACCACCCGGCCGCGCCGCAGGGTGGCCGGCGAGGATGTCACGTGGATGGTGTGGCGTGTCGGGAACGGGGCCACCGTCTCGTCCAGCGGCACCGTGACGGGAACCAGCAGGGAGAAAGCTGGTTGGGGCGGCCAGCCCAGGGCCAGCCACAGCTCAGGGGCGACGTCTCCCAGCTCCACCTGGAACTCAGGCTCCTGCATGGCGCTGATCAGCAGTCTCCCCATCTGTTCCCTGACCGAATCGTCGGTGCAGGTCACCAGATAACGGAACTTGACCCGGAGCGGTGCGCGTCCCAGCGTGCGGGGCGGCGGCATGGGCAACAGGCCCAGCAGGGTGAACCGCACGGAGGAGCCATCCTCCCTGGGCGCATCCGAGAACTGTACGGGGTCCAGGCCGCGGGCAGCGGCCCAGCCGGTCAGTTGTCGCGTCACATGGTCAAACATGGTCAGCCTGCCTACGGATAGAGGTTGTTTGGTTCGACGCGGCGCAGGCAGGGATCTTTGCGCTAGGGCAGCCGCACGCCCGATGACACGAATAGAAACGACGATCAGTTCGGCGGGAAGGACTATTCGGATGGTGTGCCGAACTCTCCATGCTGTGCCTCCTCGAGTTGTGGCCGGTGTGCCGCACGGGTACCGTCTGTACCCCATGTCCAGTGTCGACATGCACCGTGACCGGACCGTGATCAGGACACCGCGAACCATCCATGTCGAGTTCGAGTGGAGCGGCCGCTCGCCGAAGACCCGTTGCTGGAAACCGGAGGAGTGCTCGAAGGGGATGTCGCGCCTGGCTGGAGCCCTGATGCCATGTCGTCCAGAATCGCTGGTGAGAAGGTGTTCGACGGCGTCGTCAGTGGAAAACGCGGATCACCAACATGAGGGTCGTCAGGCGAAGATGATCCGGCGTCCCCCCGTATTCGTGCTGAACATCCTGACTCTACTCCGCTCTCAAGCGTAGATAAAGCGCCTCAACCCGAGTCCGGAAAAACGCCCTACTCCATGGCCGAGATCCTGGGGGAGCGAATGTGCCGTGTCATCTCGACCGAAACGGACTGGGCTGGCGGGGAATGCAGCTTAAAGCCCTTGCGCCCGGTGGGCCACGAGGGAAAGAGGACATCGCCTCAAGACGGTTGCTGTCGCCAACGAAGCTGGGTGTCCGTCAAGCATTCCTAACATTGAAAGCAACGTTGAAACATATATTGAGATCAATATATGTTTCAACGTTGCTTTCGGCGTTCCCGTTCCAGCTTCTCTTCAACTGCATCGAGCAACCAGGCGTGCCGTGAGGCAGGTCGACGTCCCCTGGCCTGGGCGTGGCGCAGCCGGTCGATTTCCTGCAACGTACTTTCATAGACCCGCAACTGCACGTTTTTCAACTCGTCGGTGACAGTAGACTTGCCGCCCTCGCCCGAATCGGAAGCCGGCGCCATAGGCATAGAGGTGAGGTCGGCGGCCACGGTACCGCCGCGCCGAATGATTTCCTGCACGCGGTCCTCGGGAATATCGGCAGCGACCACACGCTTCGGAGCCCGGGAGATCGCCATGCCTACTCTCCCCCACTCGCAGCGGCCTGTGCCTTCTGGCCTACCACCTGCCGGTAGAGTCGCTCGAACTCCTGTGTCGCCTTGGAATCATGCGGGTGAAGCTCCAGCACACTCAGGCCCTGAGCTGCGGCGTTGGAATACGCCTTGCGGTTGCCGAGCGAGGTGTCCAGATACTCCAGGGCGTCGGTGTCTTTCAAGGCCTCGGCTGCGTCGTCGTTGTCGCTGCCCCGGGGATCGGCACGGTTCAGGAAGGCGTAGGCCCTCAGATCCGGGTTGACGGTCCGAATCTCCTCGATCAACCGGGCGACTTTTGCCAGGGTCCACACGTCGAAACTCCGGGGGTTGAACGGAACCAGATAGACGTCGGCCAGCGTGAGCGCTGCCCGCTGGCTGGTGGTGTCGCGGCCTCCCGTATCGACCACCACGTCCGCGAACTTGCTGGACAGACGCTGGAGTTCCTGGCGGGCCGCCTTGCCCGTCAACTGGACGGCGGTATAGCCCGCCTTCCCTTCCAGGCGTTCGTTCCGCCAGGCAGAGAAATCCGTGGCGGTTTCCTGATCGTCCGCGTCGACCAGCAGGACGTCGCGGCCGTCGCGCGCAAGCGCGACGGCCAGATTGGTCGCCACCGTCGATTTGCCGCTCCCACCTTTGATACCGCCCACCACATAGATCATGTCATTCTCCATTCCAGATCAAACGTCATCTGTAACGTTGAAATTGATCTGGCGTTCTGTTCAGTTTAGCAGACGTTCCGGGGTATCAGTCGGGATGCCGTGCAGACTGTCAACTCCGTCGCTTCGACGGAGTGAGTCATGTTGATCGAGACTCTAAAATAGACGTTTCCCGTAACGTTAAAACCAAGGTGATCATCGTCCAGGTTGAGAAGACCCGACGGACCTATGCGTGCCTGTCTCTCGTCCCATTCAACGTATGTCTGGCTTGCAAAAGCACGTTAAAACTCAAGCCAGATCAAACGTCATTCGTGACGTTGAAAATGACCTGCCTAACAGATGCCCTGGGCGGTCATGTCCTGCACGACGCTGGACGACTGTGGAAGCTGCAGGCGGGCGAGCCGCTCCGCCACTTCCGGAATCGTGACCGGGGGACGCCGGAACGGGGCCACGAGTTTGCGCAGCACCCGGCAGGTGGCTTGGAGATCCCAGGCCAGCACCGGAGCCAGCCAGAGGTCGGGATGAATGACCTGGGGCGCGCGGGCCGGAAGCGCATGACCCGGAAAATCACTCAGATTGAAGGTCAGCAGGTGGGGTGCGCCGCTCTGAATGGCGGCAGCCAGCACATGCCGGTCGTCAGGATCTGGCAGCGTCAGTTTGGAAATGAGGGGACGAAACCCGGTGACCGACGCTCCAGGAAGGGCCCGGTTCATCAGCGCCAGGGTCTGATCCAGCGGTCCACGGGGAAGACCACGGTCACGCACGAGGGCGTTGATCCATTCCTCGTTGACGTCTGCCGACCAGCGCAACCGGCAACGCTGCTCGATGGCGAGACGGATCAGCAGGTCGC
This sequence comes from Deinococcus sp. AJ005, assembly GCF_009017495.1. Taxonomy (NCBI): domain Bacteria; kingdom Thermotogati; phylum Deinococcota; class Deinococci; order Deinococcales; family Deinococcaceae; genus Deinococcus; species Deinococcus sp. AJ005. Next base: position 18,934 of record NZ_CP044987.1, read on the forward strand.
GCAGCAGGGAAGGGTAGAGGATGTTGGCATCGCAGAACGCCTCCGGCGGTGCGGTGGTCAAACCACCGGTCACTTCAGCGTGGCCTTGTACTCCGCCGCATACAGGTCCAGATCCTCGGAGAGTTGGCTCAGGGCGTCTGCCGCCGCGTGGCGCTGTGCGCATTCCGTCTGGTACGCCAGCAGATCGGCCACCGCGATGCGGTGGTGCTTGCCGACCATGCGGTAGGGAATCTCGCCGGTCTGGAGCAGAGTGTTTACGACGTGGGGGCGGCTGACGCCCAGCAAACGCGCAGCACGTGCCGGCGTCACCTCTTCCTCGGTGGTCACCAGAGCCACCGTATGTCCGGCCCCCAGTTCCTGGAGCGAGGTCTGGAGCAACTTCGCCAGCAGCGGCGTGAGCGTAATCCGCTGGGCCTGCGTCCCCTCACCGAAGAGGATCTCCACCTGACCACCAGCCTGCGCGAGATGCTCGGCCAGCGTTCTGAGGTGTTCCCGATCTTCGTGTGGGGGGGTGAAAGCGATGGTCATACGAACAGTCTAGCGTAGTTAACTGAAACAACTGAAACCATGAGCATGAGAGGCTTCGCGAAAATAGATGTTGAAAATAACGTTGTTAGACACGTTATAATAACGTTGTATCTAGGATATTTTACAATGTTTGATTTTGCATGATTTTGCCGACTGGAGGCTGATAAAGGTGAGGCGATCAAAGAATTACGCTACGGTCAAAGATGTAAACACGGGTCAGCGCCGCAAGCTGCACCGCGTTCTGGCTGAGCATGCCCTGGGTCGGCCCCTGTTGCCCGGCGAAGTTGTTCACCACAAGGACGGCGACTGCACCAACAACGCGATCGAGAACCTGATCGTTCTTCCGAGTCAGCGCTACCACGCCCACATCGAGTACCACCTCCGCTGCACGCGGCGCGGCATGCCCTTTCTCTTCCCTGAATTGTTGAGCGGCGTTCAACAGGAACGGCCCGGCACGCTGTTTGAGTATCTCCACTGAGGTGTGGTGGTGCAGGCGTCAGGTGAAGATGATCGGTATCAGAACAAGCGGCAGGTCCGGATACCGGGTGCATTCCAGGTGCCGCAGCCGGGCCAGCACGGGCATCTGCTCCGGATCAGTGGTCCTGGTCATGGCTCAGCACCTCCAGATCGTGGCCGAGGATTTTCCAGACTCCCTGGTCTTTGCCCATCGCCACCAGGGTGTGGACAGAAGCCTCTGGGCGGCGGAGGTAGTTTTTCAATCCTTCAAGATACAGCTCCCGGCCGTACCGGGAGCTGTATCGCAGCAGATCGGTCAGCGTCTTTTCCGCCGTGTAAGTGGTCAGTGACCGGCCCCGCACGTCCTGCACGGCGAGACCGGCGCCGTAGAACTTGGTGCCGAAATAAAACACCTCCAGCCTCGGGTAGTCCAGCACCGGGCGGCGGTGGTTGGCCGGGACGGCGAACTGGAGGGCAGCGGGCCGGGTGGTGGTCAGTCCGTGCAGGTGCAGCGCGCTCACCAGGCAGGGCCGGGCGTACGGAAAACGGAGCTGGACCTCGAGGAGATCGTCTTGTTCTGACGGCACACTCTCCAGCCCACCAGTGTCGGCCAGTCGATAGACCCCCCGCTGGGGACGTTCGATCATGCCGCTCCGCAGCAGTCGGGTCAGGGTGGTGCCGGGGATGCCGGCGCCAGCGGCATCCCCGGCGGTCAGGTAACCGCCCCGACGCGCGAAGAGGTCCAGCACCCGGTCAGTCATGGGCGTGTCGTTCATAACTGTAGGAAGTGTATCAGACTACTCCTACAGTTCTGAACATCGACTGTTTGCATCTCTGAAGGCTTGTTTTCAGTCAGGGGCGCCGACCCCAGAGTTAAGTCATGTTAACTATGGGGTATGGGAATGCAACTGGATGTCTACCGTGTAGAGATTTTTGACCGGGCGAGAGCCTGGACAGACCTCAACCCTGAGGAGAGGAGACGGAGAGGAGTTGAAGCTTGCCGGGACCGGGACACCGAAGCGCTCTGGAGTCTGACCGAGGCTTACCTCACCCTATACGGCACAAGCGGAACAGGCACCACTCCACGAACCCTCAGAACGTATCGCTGGGCTGTAAATAGATTCCTCGACTATGCCGGGCATCAAGCGGTCAACCTCCTGCGCGCGACTTCAGCAGATGGGGTGCGGTTCGTGCGTGCGACGGAGGCTGAAGGGCTCAGCGCCTCAAGTACACGGGTGCAACTCGCCGGGGTTCGTCTGCTCTATTCGGCGCTGCGCTGGGCTGAGGTCACACAGGCTGCCCCTTTTTCAGACGTCAAACCGGTACGAGAAAAAACAGCACCCTGGGACAAGCGCACCCCCTACACCCACGAAGAGCTGCAGGCCCTCGTGGCCGCCGCCGACGCCCGGATGCGCGCGCAACTCCTGCTCTGCGCCCATGGCGGACTGCGGGTGAGCGAGACTCTAGATTTGCACTGGGACGACGTGACCATAGAGGCTAGAGTGCTGACGGTTCGCAACGGCAAGGGCGGCAAACAACGCCGGGTAGCGATGGGGGAGAGCCTGAAGACAGCGCTGGAGGCCCTCCCTGAAGGCGACTGGGTAATCGGGGGCAGCTACCCCGCTGCGGTCGAGCGCCTGCAGCGGCTCTGTACCCGCGCCGGCGTCCCTTACCGGGGACATCACGCGCTGCGGCATTACGCGGGTACGCGGTTGACACGGGAGGGAGCTTCACTCGACGATGTCGCCCGGCACTTGGGCCACGCGGCGCTGGAGACGGCGCGCATCTATGCCAAATGGAGCGATGAAGGGCTGAGGGGACGTATGGCGGGATGGTAGGCAGCTCAACAGAATTTCGGTCCTAGAACGTTTCGGCACTGCCCTTGCACCCGCCCGAAACCAGTTGCGAGCTGTTCAACGGAGTGCTGGACCACACGTTGGTGGGTGGGCAGCCCAGCGAATCAGGTCTGGGTCTCTTTTCCAACCTGCTGCGTGCGTAGCTCTGCAACGACAGTGCCCTGGACACGGCGTGAATGGGCCCAGATCTCTGTTCCCGGCCGTCGGGTCTTCGTGAGGCACCCTGGGCCGGCTCCAAAGTTTGCAGCAGTCCAGTTTCACCTGGTACAGGCCGATCCGGGGCACCCCGGTTCTTTACGGAGTCATCGCGACCGCCCAAGTCAGACAGCAGTGACAGGGAAAATACTTTGCTGGGGGCATGGGCTCACACCGCGATCGGACTCTGCAACTCTCGGCATCCTCCAACTTTGCCTTCTGCTGCCGTAAAACTCTCCTCGCACAGCGCGCAGCGGCGCTATCTTGAGGCGCACATGCCCAAATGGTCCGGCCGCGTCTTCTTTCCCACCTCCGGTGCTGCCAACCGCGCCCTGGCCCAGGGCCGGTATCCGCGTTTCCAGCCGGAGAGCTGGAAACGTCCGGACCGTGGCCCGCGACGTGACCTCCACCGGGAACAACTGGACAGCATCCTGATCACTCTGCAGTACGGCCTCAACCACATGTCCGCCCGCCATCTCCAGCTGCTGGAGACTCTGTTGCAAGACGCGGAAGAGCGCAACCGCCACCGTTGGGCACCGCAAACGCTGGGTGGCGTCTCAGATGGCCTGCGTTCCATCAAGGGCGAGTGGGGCCGGCGGCAGTCGATGCTGAACGGGGAGGTTTTGCTGGAGCGGTGGCCCACGGCGCTGCATCCCCGCAGCCTGACCAGTTGGTCGGTGCAGGATGCCTCCACCCTGGAGGACCGCTGGGCGCAGTTCATGGATGAGCCGTCGTGAGTCTCGCGGGCATCCTCAGTCAGATCACCGTTCAGGCTCCCCGTCCCCTGCCTGTCCTCCTGCTCATCGACGTGAGCGGCTCGATGGCGGAGGACGGGAAGCTGGCCGCGCTGAACACAGCGCTGCGCGACATGGTCCAAGCCTTCGGCGAGGAACGCACCGGCGGCGCGGAGATTCAGGTCACGGTGTTGACGTTCGGTGGCCGTGAGGCGCGCGTCCACCTTCCTCTACAGCCCGCGAGGGACGTGCGCTACGAGGTGATGGAGGCGGCCGGTCATACGCCCCTGGGGTCGGTGCTCGCCCTCGCGACCCGTATCCTGGAGGACCGCACGCTGATTCCTGGCCGTGCTTACCGGCCCACAGTGATCCTGGTGTCCGACGGCGTCCCCACCGACGACTGGGAAGAGCCGCTGGAGGCCTTGCTCGGCGCGCCGCGTGCTTCGAAGGCGCTGCGCCTGGCCCTGGCCGTCGGAGAAGACGCCGATCTCGACGTGCTGACGCGCTTCGCCGGAGACGGACAGGTCCGGCAGGCACACGAGGCCCGGCAGCTGCGGCGCTTCTTCCGTTTCGTGACCATGAGTGTGACCGCGCGCTCGCGCTCGGCGACACCGGATCAGCCGGTGACGTTGCCCGACCTGGGAGAGGACGACGGCTTTGACGACCTGGATGCCTGAGCAGAGCGTGCGCTTCGGCGCTTCGGTGACTGGCCCCGCCCACCGGGAAGCCGACCTCCCCAACCAGGACGCGTGGACGGCGGGGCAGTTCCGGACTGCCGACAGCACGGTGGTGCAGTACCTGACTGTCTGCGATGGTCTGGGTTCCCGGCCGCGCGCACGCGAAGGCGCGCGCGCGGCCACGCGTGCTGCCCGTCTCGCCATACGCCACTGGGGACCAGCGGCGCAGGCCTCGCCCGGCCAGCTGGTCCGGCTGGTCGAGCTGCTCTGGCGTCTAGAAGTCTCGGCACATGATCCCCAGACGTGCGCGACCACCTGTCTGATCGCGGCGGTGCAGACCAAAGGGGACTGTTCCCGCATCACGGTCGCCACGCTGGGTGACGGCCTCGCCGCATACAGCGAGAACGGAGTCGTGACGACGGTGGGTGGACGCGGGGACGGGTATGCCAACCAGACGGTCGCCCTGGGTACACCGCATCACATGGACGCGTGGGCCACCCGGACCTGGGAGACGGCGACCCCCTTCAGCTTGATGCTCGCCACAGACGGAGTCGCCGACGATCTGCGTCCAGCCGCCCTCCCGGCGTTCGTCGACTGGCTCGACGGTGTGGGTCGGCACACACCCCGGGCACGTGGTCCGACCCTGCGGCGGGCGCTCGAGCGCTGGCCGGTTCCCGGCCACAGTGACGACAAGACGATCGCGGTCCTGCAGATGCAGAGGAACCGAGGCAAAGAGTGAAGGTGACAGTGTGAAAGTAAAGGATGAGGGAGGACGCCAGCACGTCCTGACAGGCGAACTGGGGTCCGGTGGACAGGGTGTGGTGTACCTCACTGCGGACGACCGGTACGTGGTGAAGGTGCTCCGGCTCTCGGAAGCCGAGGCGCGCGAGAGCTGGACGCGCCGTCTGAGCAGCGTGCTGACACTGCCGCTGGAGGATCTACGAGTCACGCGCCCTATCCGGCTGCTCGCGCGGCCCAACGTCGGGTACGTCATGGAACGCGTTCCTGGAGCTCAGCCGCTGTCCACTCTGTCGGCCATTCCTCACGCGGCCCCCTCCGCCGTCGACTGGTACCGGGAGACCGGCAGCCTCCGCCGGCGGCTCACAGTCCTGGCGAGGACAGCGGGCGTGCTGAGCCGCCTGCATGCCCGGGGCATGGTGTACGGTGACCCCTCGCCCACCAACGTCCTGTTCGACGAAGCACTGAACGTGCACCTGATCGACGCCGATAACTTGCAGTACGCCTCTCGCCCCAGCGCGCAACGGATTCTCACCCCCTGGTTCGCCGCACCCGAGGTCTACGCGGGTCGCAGCGGCGTCAACACGCTTACGGACGCTTTCGCCTTTGCGGCGATGGCCTTCCAGGCCCTGACCCTGTTGCATCCCCTGCTCGGGGATCAGGTGAGCGAGAACAGTGCAGAGGCCGAAGAGGCCGCCCTGCGTGGGGAATGGCCCTGGGTCGATCATCCCGCAGATGACCGCAACCGGGCCCAGCATGGCCTGCCCCGCGCCGTGGTACTCACGCCCACGCTGCGCGGGCTCGCCCAGCAGACCTTCGGGGAAGGCCTGCTGGACGTGACGCGCCGACCGGGCCTCGCCAGCTGGGAAGAGGCCCTCTGGGAGGCGGTCGATCGTCTGTTGCGCTGCCCCGCATGTGGAGAGGACGCCGACCACGCTCTCCCGGAGTGCCCCTGGTGCGCCGCTCCGCAGCCTGGCCACGTTCAGGTCCAGGTCCACGTGGCCGACTCGGAAAGCGAGGCCCTCGCCCACACCCTCGGGCTGCCCCTGCCCGACCGTCCGGTCGCGCCCCTCATCTGCGGTCCCGGGCTCCCCTGCCTGGTTCTGCCCCGGCATGTCACCGGGCAGCCCGAAGGGCAGGCCCATGTGGAACTGGTGTTCGACGGTGAACGGCTGCAGGTGCGCAGCCTGGATGGCCGTCCCTATACCCTGCAACGAACACAGCGCGATAAGGACGACGTGTCCGTCGACCCGCAGGCCCGTCCGAAGCGGTTTCCCCTGCTGCCCGGCCGCAGCGCCTGGGAGTTGCACCTCGGGGAGTTGGATGGCCGTCACCGCTACCTGACCTTCGACCGGGTGCTGGAGGTGAGTCGTGCGGGCGCATGAGGTCTCGGCCGGCCATACGCAGGTCTATACCCTGGAACGCCTCACCGGCGAGGGTCAGCTGAGCAAGCAAGACGAGGTGCAGCTGCGCTATTCGGAGGCGATGGACGAATTCCTCGTGGTTGCTGAAGGGAGCCGCTGGACCGTGCGGGGGAGTGACGGTCCTGGTCAAGCGCTTCAGTTGATGGTGGCGCGTGGACTGCCGCACCTCGCTTGGGTGGCCAGTCTCCAGGACCGGCAGCTCACCGTGCAGGTTCACACCTTCCCACTGGGCTACCAGTTACCGGAACCACGAGTCATCGGTGTGGACGAGGTCATCATCGACCGGATGCGGCAGTTCGCCGGTACGCGACTTCAGGAACAGGACGTGGTGGACCTGCTCACCCGCGACCTGACCCTGCCGGTCCTGCCAGGCGGAACCATCCGTTTTCTCTACGCGGGGGCGCCCAACCGGCACCCGGAACGGGAGAAGGCACTGCGGCTGATCGGGAAGCGCTGGAACCTCGATGTGGTAGAGCATGACGGAGTCTGGCTGGCCTCACGCATCACCGAGCAGAAGGGAAAGCGCAGTCAGCGCCTTCCCGTGACCCTGCTGGAAGCGCCTTGGACGTTCCAGAGCGTCACCGTCGCGGCACGTGACCGGGAATGGCTGCGCAACCAGAACCTTTCCCAAGCGCTGGACAACCAGAGTTACCTGCACCTGTGGGAGCAGTACCAGAACATCGAGCGGGAGCGGAGCCTCAGGCGCGCCCGGGAACTGGGCGCGCTGCTGTATGCCCGTCGCCCAGAGTACCGGGCCGGCATCTGGCGCTTCCACGTCCAAGCCACCCCGGAACAGTTCGGCCTGCTGCGTCAGGGCGGCAACCTGACCCTGCAGGTCGCAGCCGAGCGGCCCGCGCACTTGCAGGAAGGTCAGGAACCCGTCACGGGCACGACACGTGGCCGGATCCAGGAATTCCTGGCCGAATTTGTTCGGGCCGACGAGGCGGCCGGCATCCTGGATCTGCGCCCGCTGGACCGCGAGGAGAGCGAGCCGCCGCCTGCCGGATACGTCGCAGTGAGTCTCCTGGGGGACCGTATGCAGTTTGAGCGCCGTGACCGGGCACGGCAGGCCATCGTGATGGCCGACACCCCGATGCCGCAGCTGGCCGCCCTGCTGGAGGGCCTGGAGGTGCCACAGCGCCGGCTCCAGCGCCAACCGGCGCTGACGCGCAGCAGCCAGGCGGACGCGGCATTCCGGGGAACCCCCACCACCCGGCAGATCGAGGCGCTCGACATCGCCCTGAACACCCCGGACATCGCCCTGATCCAGGGGCCGCCCGGAACCGGCAAGACGCGGGTCATCGCAGCGCTGCAGCAGCGGCTGGCCGAATTGAGCCCGGACCCCGGAAAACTCGCTGGCCAGACCCTGCTGACGAGTGCCCAGCACGCCGCCGTCGAGAACGCGGCCTCGGCCACCGTGGTCTTCGGGCTGCCCGCCGTGAAGGTGGGACGCAACCGGCGGGTCCGGGAGGAGTTCTCGGACGCTGTCGAACACTGGCGCCAGAGGACGGTGACGCAGCTGCGCGCGCAGCTGGCCGATCAGAACACCCTGCCCCTGGAGGTCCGGTACGCCCGGTTGAGGGACGCCGTCTTGAGCGTGACGACAGCCCCCAGTTCCCGTGACCGGATCAATGCCATCATCCGGGAGATCCTCGAGGTCGGGGGCGAGCACCTGAAGCCCGGGACGCGTGACGGTCTGCGCGAGCTTCTGGACAACCACGAAGTCTCGGCGGCGCCCGTAGAGCAGGACCTCGATTTCATGCGGGCCGCCGTTCGTGGCCTACGCACCGAGGAGGCCTCCTTCCTCGACGACGGAACGATCGCGGCGCGCCGGGTGCTGCGGCGCTTGGACGGCGCTCTTCTCCCCCCGGAAAGTGCGGCGTTGCTGGCACAGGCGGCCAGTTGGGACCACCCGTCGGCCCCACCCTTCTTGCCGCAGCTCGCCGAACTCAAACAGACCCTACTCGCACAGTTGCAGCCCCAACTCGCTTCCCGAGGACCACTCCAGGTTGGTGGCGAGGTGGAAACGGCGCTCAACCTCGCCCTGGGGGACCTGCGGGCGGAGGCCCGCAAGCAGGCTGGGGGACCGGAGACGGTGCTGCACGACCTGCTCGACGCCCTGGAAAACGATCCCCACGGCACCCGTGAGGCCGTCAAGAACTACACGGTCGTGCTGGCGGCCACGTGTCAGCAGTCCGCCTCGCAGGCCGTCCGGGAAATCCGCACGTCGCTGGGCAGTCAGACCCGGGTGTTCGAGAACGTCATCATCGACGAGGCAGCCCGGGTCCATCCCCTGGACCTGCTGATCCCGATGGCCCAGGCCGAGCGACGGATCGTGCTGGTGGGTGACCACCGGCAGCTTCCGCATCTGCTGGAACCCGACGTCGAACGGGAGTTCCAGCAGTCGGTCGAGGGGGCGCAGCAAGAAGCGCTGCACCAGAGTCTGTTCGAACGCCTGTTCAAGATCTTGCAGGAACGCGAGCAGCGCGACGGCATCCGGCGGGTCATCACCCTCGACCAGCAGTACCGCATGCACCCGGTGTTGGGAACGTTCGTGAGCGACACCTTCTACGCTGCCCACAACGCCCGCGAGGCCTTCGGCAACGGCCGCCCGGCCGAGGATTTCGTCCATGACCTGCCGGATTACCAGCAGGCCGTCGCCGCCTGGCTGGATGTGCCGCACGCCCTGGGCGCAGAGCGTGGTCGGCAGAGCAAGTGCCGGCCAGTGGAAGCCCGGGAGGTCGCGCGTGAGGCGCATCGCATCCTGAATGCCCGGCCCGACCTCTCGGTGGGAGTGATCTCCTTCTATGCCGAGCAGGTCCGGGAGATCTACCGTCAGATGGAAGGCCTGGGCCTCACGCAGCGGGGCGAGGAGAACGAACTGACCATCCACGCGGACTACCGGGAAACCTACGGCCCCGACGGCCGGCCGCAGGAGCGCCTGCGCGTGGGCACGGTAGACGCCTTCCAGGGGATGGAATTCGACGTCGTTCTGCTCTCGGCGACGCGGAGCAACGTCCTCCCGGCCACCACTCCAGCGCAGCAGCGTCGCCGGTACGGTCACCTCACCCTGGAGAACCGTCTGTGCGTGGCGATGAGCCGCCAGCAGCGTCTCCTGATCGTGGTGGGCGACGCCGGCATGCTCTGCGCGCCTGGTGAGGACAGTGCCGTACCGGCCCTCGACAGGTTCTACACCCTCTGCAAAGGACCCCATGGCCGTATCTTTTCCCACTGACGCCCGCATCCTGCGGTTCAACCCACGGCTCCCACCAGGACATCCGGGGAGTCGGCGTGACCTCCTGTGGCCTGTCTGGGCCTACCGGGTCGTGGTTCCAGTCACTGCACATCCGGAACGTATGGACCTGTTGCAACGGGCGGTCTTCGGCATGATGCTGCACGGTTTGGTCGAGCCGGAGGAGATCGCGGGTCGCCTCCAACTGCACCCGGACCTGGTGAGAATCATCCAGAAATACCTGCGTGACCGCAGCATGGTGGGGGAACATGGCATCGTGAAGGCCGACGCCGAACGCCGTTACCGAAGCGCCCGCTTCCAGCTGGACGAACAGCCCGACCGGTTCGTCACCGGTTACGTCTTCCAGGATCCCTTCAGCGGCCTGCTGTTGCCCCGACTGGTTCAGGCACTGGAAATTCCCGAGGTGACTGTCGCCGACGGCGGCTTTCCCCAGTTGCGGCTGGGCGAGCGGCTGGTCCGTCCGTTCGTCGAATTTCCGCCCCCTACACCGCCGGCGACGCCCTCGCCCGCCGATGTCCTGGGCGCGGCCGAAGCTTTTGCCCGCGCGCAGAGAAGGGTCCGGACAGACGTCGCACCAGACGACGACGAGCAGCCGGGCCGCAGTCCCCGGTTCCTCCAGCGGATGCAGCGGGTGAACTTCATCGAGGAGCGGCCCGAGCTGATGTTCCTCTCCACTTTCGTCTTCGGTGATGGGCCTGGCGCCTGGGAGGTGGCGGATCCTTTCGGACTCCCGACCAGCCCGCTGACCGCTCTGGCCCACCAGCGGATTCGGCATTCGAAGGGGCTCGCCCAACTGGTCGAGCGCCTGGGCGCAGTGGCTGCGGAGAAACCCGCACCGGCCCGGGACCCGGTAGAGGGCGCCCTCGCCGCACTGGAGCAGCGCTTCGGATTCGGGCTGGAGCGCCATCCTCTCCTACAGCCGCTGATCGAGGCTGAGTTGGGCCATCAGGAGTTCCTGGGCGCTCCCGTGGCGCAGCAGTCCCGTAAAGCCCGCGCCTCCCTGCAAGGAACCCGGTTGTTGCTCGAAAACCTCTTCCGCGAGCTCCGGGCGCGCTTTTCCACCGCTCAGGTGGAGCGCCAACTCGTGGACGGCGACCGCGACCACAACCTGCGGCGTCTGGAGCACGCGGCGGCCGCGCTGGGCTTCGAGACGCCACTGCCGTCCACGCTCACCAGCGTGAAGGTCGGCGACGTGTTCTGGATGGCCAACCGCGACCAGTCGGGCAAGCTGCGGCCGCTGCTGGCCGCTCTTTTGCTGAGCGCGCGCGATCATTCGGCCCATCCTCTGCGCGCGGCGGCCGCAGAGGAACCGTGCCTGCTACAGCGGCTGGACGAGGCCCTGGGCTGGTGTGGGGAAGCGGCCCATGCCGGCACCCCCAGCGTCGCGGTCGAGGAGCGCGCCTCTCCCGCGCTGGAAGTGGCGTACCTGGCTGTCCGCCACCTCTGCCCTCCCACACCCTCCCGGGAAGACGTGCACGCGACTTCCCCTTCCACTCCCGCAGCCGCCCAGACCCTGCGGGTGGCTCCCGAACCGCTGCACATCGGCTTCGACGATCTCGAAGCTTAGAGGAATTCCATGGCGAAGAAGAACAAGCAAGCCCGCTCCACCGCAACCCCACAACCCGCCCCGTCCAGCCCCACCCCTGCCGTGGCCAGCTCCATAGCGCAGATGGTTCAAGCGGCGCTGGGCCTTCACACGGAGGCCCTCGCGGGCGCCACCCTTGAGCAGCAGAGCGCTGCGGCGGAGACGGCCGCCGGCACAGATGTCCCCACTCCCGACCTGCAGGCGGCTTTACAGCAGGCCAGGGCCGCCCAGGAGCTGTTCCAGCAGCGCACGCGCGCAGCCGAGTCCCGCATGGAAGACGCCAACACCAAGGCCAGCGCCGCAGAGCGGCGCGGTGCTGAAATCCAAAAGGAACGTCAGGAGCTGGAGCGAGAACGCGCCGCCTTCCGAACAAGCAAGCAGGTGATCGAAACGGAAAGAGCGGCGTTGGTCACGCGGGAAGAGGAGTTGGCAGGCCGTGAGGCGGATGCCGAGGTCGGATTCCTGCAGCGCCGTGAGGTGGCCCTCCAGAACCTGCGCGCCGAGCTGGAGCGGCTCCGCACGGAGGCCAGCGAGGTGCACGGCAGCCTGCTGACAGAGCGGCAGGCCCACGAGAAGGAGTCGAGGCAGCTGCGCGAGGACCACGCCGCCCAACTGCACGGACGGGAGACCGAGTTCGGAACCCGGATCCAGGAAGCGCGGGAGGCGCTGGGCCAAGAGCTGCGGCAACTGCAGGAGGAGCAGCTCGAATCGAAGCGCCGCCTGCGCCTTCTGGAAGACGAGCGGGAGGAGTTGGGAGAGGAGCAAGGTTACCTCCGTGAGCGGGCCGAGCGTGCGGTGGCCGCCCAACTCGAGCGCGTGGAAGCGCAGGCACAGGCCCTTGAGCACCGGCTCGGGGCCGCCCGGGAGGAGCGTGACCGGCTGGCCGGGCAGCTCGACCAGCGGCAGGACGCCCTGCGCCAGTTCGCGGGCCGCACGCCCGAAGAGGTGCTCACGGAGCTGCTCGCTCTGCGGGCCGAACGTGAGCAGTTGCGCCAGCAGGTCGAGCGGAGACCCAGCGACGACGCGCTGCAACGGCTGCGCCTGCTGGAAACCGAACGGGGGGACTGGGAAGCCGAGCGGATGCAGGCCGTCCAGCGGGCGCAGGAGCTCGAGCTGCGGCTGCACCGCGCCAGTGTGGCCGTGACCGAACTGGAGACCCTGCGCGATCACAAGGTCAGTCTGGAGACGCAGACCACCCTGCTGCGCACCGCGCTGCGCGAACTCCAGGCGGACGTCGACAAGCACATCACGTCTGCCGAGGGCAAGGTCATCTTCCCGTCCTGCACAGACCTGGACATCCGGGCCGAACTGCACGAGCAGCCGGTCCTCGACCCCGAACGGCCGGACCTGCGGCCGTTCATCTCCGAGTTGCAGTTGCGGATCGCCTCCGATCCGCGCCAGCCGCTCCAGTACAGCTTGGAGACCCTGCGCAGTTTCGTGGCGGGGTTGGCCATGAGTCGGCTGCATCTGCTGCAGGGCATCAGCGGGACCGGCAAGACGAGCTTGCCTCTGGCCTTTGCCCGGGCCACCGGCGGCCTGAGCGCCGTGACCGAAGTGCAGTCCGGCTGGCGCGACCGTGCCGATCTGGTGGGGCACTTCAACGCTTTCGAGAAGCGGTTCTACGAGTCCGAGTTCTTGCAGGCGCTGTACCGTGCGTCACTGCCCCGGTACAGCGACACGCCCGTGATGCTCGTCCTCGACGAGATGAACCTTTCCCATCCCGAGCAGTATTTCGCCAGCATCCTGTCGATCCTCGAGAACCCTGAGCGCAAGCAGCTCGCGCTGATGGAAGCGCCCGTCTCGCCCGCTCCCGCGCTGCTGCGCGACGGCCGCATCCTCGACCTGCCGGAGAACGTCTGGTTCATCGGAACCGCCAACCATGACGAGACCACCAAGGACTTCGCGGACAAGACGTACGACCGCGCCCACGTCATGGAACTACCCCGTCATTTCACCAGCGTCACGCCGGCCCGCCTCCCCGACCGTCCTCCTCTGGCTTACAGCGCCCTTCAGTCGGCTTTCGGGCAGGCGAGGTCGGAATATGCCGAGACGGCGGACCAGGCCTACCGCTACCTGAACGGCGAGCTGTGCAGCCTGCTGCAAGACCGCTTCAGCATCAACTGGGGCAACCGCCTGGAGCGCCAGATGAAGGCGTTCGTGCCGGTCATCGTGGCGGCCGGCGGCACCGTGTCGGAAGCGACGGACCATATCCTGGCCACGAAGATCTTGCGCAAGATCCAGAACCAGTTCGACGTCCGTCCGGAAGACCTCTCCGAACTGCAACGCCACCTCGACCGCACCTGGCGTCAGTTGGGTGCCGGTGATCCGGTCCAGTCGATGAGCAGCATCGGCCGGGTTCAGCAACGCCTCGGTGTCGGGCCCGTCCTGGCATGAACAGGGCCGTGTTCAACCGTGTGTCCCGCCGCTCGGAATCCCTCCCGGAGCGGCTGGTCGGTGGTCTCTGGCAGACAGGCAGCGCAGGCCGCCTCAACGGCCTGCCGGCACCTGTCGGAACGCCGCTCGTGCCGGATCTGCGGGGGCAGGTCACCTGGCAGCCCGAAGGCCATGAGGCGGACGGGACGGCACCCGGGCGGTTTCCCGCTGGGGCGTCCGAGCACCTGAAGCTCGGCTCCCTGGAAGACGCACTGACGACCCTGCTCGACGACGGGGGAGACTGGACGCGGTGGGCCGGCCTGTCCCCCATGGACCGGAACCTCGCCGACGACCTGCAGCGTCTGCCCCTGGAAGAGGAAATGGCCCGACATCTGGCTCACCTCGAGGCGGTCTGCCGGCAGCCCCGCACCCACCTGGAGATCTTCGAGGAACGGCAGCAGGTCAGCCGCGCCCGCCAGATTCCGACGCGGGCCATCACCTACCTGGCGTCGCACACGGAGGACTGGGAGAACCGCAGCCTGCGCAGCGTCCGACCGAGACGCATCATCGCCAACGTCCGGGACGAGCAGTACGACATCTACGAGAACCGGGTGGCCGTCCGCCTCGTTGATCACCTGCTGCTGTACGTGCGGCGGCGTATCGCGCGGGTCAGCGAGCTGCTGCATACGCTCGGGGTGGTCGATACCAACGCGCACGAACCGCCCAGCGGCATGTACTGGCGGCAGCGGCGTCTTTACAGCCTGTGGGGCGACGCTCTCGACGTTACCGAGGGGCAGCTCCTGGCGGAGGAGCGGCTTCAGGAACTGCAACGCCTGCGCAGGCAGCTGGAGAGGTTGCAGGGCAGCCTGCTGTACCGGCAGGTCCAGCGCCGCCTCCAGGTGCCGGCGCAGCTGCGCATCACCAACATCCTCGGCAACGATCCGCACTACCGGAGGGTGGCGCGGCTCTGGCTGGCCTGGTACCAGCATGCCCACACGGGCCTGCCTTCTGCCGAGCAGCAGCAGCGCGACGCCCAGGAACAGTCCCGGCTGTTCGACGGTTACGCCCTGTTGCTCACCGTGCAGGCCCTGGTCCAGTTCGGGTTCACCCCTCTGCATGGAGATAGCACACTGCTCGTCCCTGGCACTCGTCTCGATCTGAGCGGCCCTGAAGGCGAAATCAGTCTGGAGGTGGATCCGGACGGGACGCACGCACTGTACCGGCATCACGAATCTGTCTTGCGCGTGGTGCCCCTGTCGACGTCGCTGTCTGCTTTGGAGCGAAGTGAGCAGTCATGGGTCGCCGAAGAGCTCGCACAGCTGGCTCAGGATGCACCGACATTCACCCTGCTGCTGTATCCCGGCGGCGGTGGAGCAGCTCCAGCGCCGGAGTTTCTGGCCCTTGGCACCGAAGCGGCCGCCTTACACCCCTCTCTGGGTTGCCTCCCAGGCTCTCCGGTTGATCTGGAGAGCACAGAGCGTGTCGCGCGCGCCCTCCGATGGGCCCTGACGGGTGGCCGCTACCTGGCCTATCCTCCACGTATTCCGCTGCCTGAGCCACTGCACGGTCTGGGCGCGCCGCCGCCCTTCCTCGGTGGGAGTCGGGAATGGGCGCTTCCCCTTCCCCTGGTCCCCAGTGACACAGGCTGGCGGGACCCGGCACGGGCGTTGCGCACGGAACTCACTCTGGCAGAGCGCACTTTAGCGGAGCTGAAGGCTGCGGGCCACCAGACCCGCACGGTCGAGCGGGAGGCCATCCGCCTGCGACAGGTTCTGACGGCGTGGGAAACCCTTGAACGTGAGGTTCTGACGGCCGAGACAGCGCTGGAGTCTCTCCGCCACTGTCCGATCTGCAGTTCTCAGGGAGCGGACCTGCAAGCCTGGGATCATGCGCAGTTCCGCTGCGAATGCGGAGACTGCGGTGCGGTCTGGAGTGTGCGGCGATGCCCTGTATGCCGGATCAGGCACCCCTGGCTGCGCCCTCGGCTGCGTGCGGTGCCGGTGATCGACCCGCTTCCCGGGTGGGCCGACCGACTGTTCGGACGGGACGTCCTGACGCTGCCAGATCCACATGACCTCACCGACGAGACCTGTCCCCGGTGTACCGAGCTGATGCCAGAAAAGCAGCAAGCAGGGGTGATGGGATGATCAGAGAAGAGGCGCGGCAGGACCGCTGGGAAATCTGCGGACCTCGTACTGAAGACCGTGATGCGCTACGCCTACCTCAACCCCTTGGGCACAACATTGCCGCCTCTCAAAGCTTTCAAGGCAAAGCAGAGCATCTTTATCGAGAGTCTGCCGGTGGCCGGAACCAGGCACGCCAGCCCGGAGGTGGGGCGAACGGCGGCCCCGATATGCACGCGAAGACCGGCAGCATGACGGGCATCTCCAGCCTCAGCGGCTTCCTCATGGTCAAAAGCGGTCGGCTGCTGGTCTTCGCCGTGATGGTGGACAGCTACCCAGCGAGCGGCAGCGACCTGAACCGCTGGCAGGACGACCTGCTCCCGGCCAAATACTGAACCTGCGCCCGCCGTGGTCTGAGTCATCCGGCTGCCGGCCAGGCCCTCCAAATTCATTCGAGGAGCATCTGAACGACGTACAAATCGTGCCGCATGTTGAAGCGCGCCAGGGTACGGGCGTCACCAGCGTGATTTGCGTGCCTGACGACGGGTGGTACGTTCGCGCCAGGGACAGTGGGGGTGCCACCGCTGGTGATCAAGCGAAAGCTGTGACCTTCCCAAGCGATGGCATGTCACGCCAGAGTTCCGGCTGCCCGGCCTGACGCCGGGCAGCCAGGCTCTAGACCCTCGGCCGGATCCGCTCGGCTCGACAAATGTCCACAGTCGTGTGATCGGCGGCAAATCAGGGACGGCCACGGCCGAGATGTAAGACTTGCGTCCTCGGGACTGACGTTTCAGGAACCGGGCACTGGGAATGTCGCCGTGACCGTGAAGCCCGCCCAGGTCGCGTACTCCCGCCAGGCCCGCTCGTACTGCTCCGCCGACAGCAGGTGGAGGTCCGTCTCCTGACCCGGTGCGCCGACGTCCAGCCCCGTCTCCACCGCCACTCCGCCAGCATTTGTCAGGACGTAGCGGGCGTGGAGTTTAGGGCCACCCGGCTGTTCTTCAAGCAGGATGATCCTGACCGAGACGCCGCTGGGGACCAGGCGCTCCAGGTAACGGGTGATCTTGGCAGGCCATGCGCCTGCCGGGAGTCTCGACCCCGTCACGATGTCCACCTCGGTTCCTGCCGCGAGCCGCTCGAAGATCACTACGGGCACGTCCCGAAATCTGGGCATCTCCGGATCGAAATACGGGTCGACCAGCACGACGCGGCTGCTGAGGGCCAGCAGCGGAACCACGGCACCCACGATCCCCTGGGCCGTGCGCGGGACCCGCAAACCCCGCGCCGTCTGGAAGCGCGGCTCCAGGCTGTCCGCGTCGTCCGGGGAAAAGTGTGCCCGCGCGTCTTCGGCGATGATCGCCTGGAAGGGCACCCTTCCATGTTGTGCGACGGCGTTCTCGATCCAGGTAAGTTTGCCGTCATAGGGCCGATTCCTCGGGGAGAACAGGGCCTCCCGTGCAGGTCTGGACAGGCGCAGTTCGGCCAGCCGATCTTCCATGCGGGCGCGCGTCTTGAGCTGGCGTGTCGTTCCCTCCTCAAGCGCGCGCGCCGCCGCGCCCATCCACCGGTTCTCCCTCGGCAGCGGCGCGATCAGGCGGCCAGTGCCCGGCCCGAATTCGTCGAGGAATTTGACCGGGCTGTCGCAGGCCACCACCGATGTGGGATCGACGGCGTACTCGCCCACCATCAGAACAGTTCCTTTGAGCGGTCGGCGAAGAAGCCGGCGGGCCAGTGGTGGACGAAGTCCCCGTCCGGCGAGATCTCCACGGTCTCGATCACCGTGCCGTCCTCCCCGGGGCGGGCGTACAGGACCACGACGTCGTCGACCGTGAGCGCGAGACCCGGCTCGCCCTCATCCTCAGTGGTCTCGCGGATGCGGCGCAGCAGCCGCAGGATCAGGTGTTCGCTGTGGGTTTCCAGCACGAAGGTGTGACCTCGTTCGTGGATGGACTCGACGAAGACGTCGGCCAGCTCGGCCTGCAGGGCCGGGTGCAGGTGGAGTTCGGGCTGTTCGACAAGCAGCCATCGGCCGTTTCCGGCCGCCGCGTTGACGAGCACGGGAAGGACCTGACTGACGCCCAGCCCCACATCCCGCGCGCCGACACTCACCTTGTGACGTCTGTCAAAGAGGTGGGTTTCCTCCGCCGCAGGGAGGTCACTCAGCTGTCCGTGAAGCTCGTTCCACTGGTTTTCCGCCTCTGCCCGCGCAAGCATCGGTTGTAATTTCTTCCAAATGTCACTCGCGTCCTTTGCCGATGCCGCTTCTGCGATCGCCGCTGCCACCTGAGACGCGACATACGCGCTCCTGGCCACACGCTGCTCGACATAAGTCTCGTCGAACAGTTTGCGGTTGCGGACCTCGTAGGCCATGTTCAGCTTGTCGGCCATCCAGGTGTTCACCTGGTTCCGCACGTCTTCCCGCTGCCCGAGCAGGTCCCAGGCCGCCCCTCCGCCGGCCAGCCACCGTCCGTCCTGGGCCTGCCGGCGCCCCAGATGCCGGTCCGGCACAGTCCGCAGCGGCCCCAGGAAGCCCAGTTTTCCCATCGCCGCACCCGCAGCCTGAAATGCCCCCAGCACGATGTCGAGAACGTCGTCCCGGAGATAGCCGATCAGGCGGCTGGCGTCGCGGGTCTTGTCCAAAAGCTTGCGGAGGTCAGCGCTTTCGTCGGCGTGGTAGAGCTGCCATGCCGAGACGAAGGCGTTCATTGCAGGGTGATTGTCGTAGCTCAGCCTGAAAAGAGAGGGCTCCACTGCGAAGACAGCCTCGAAAAACTCCGGAGCGAGGAACCTGGTCAACATTTCGTCACTGAGAATCGCTACCTGGCGTAAGACATAGTCCTGGAAATGGCTTGGGAGTTCGCCCGGGATCAACGGCAGCAGTGCGTAGAGATGGCGTAGGTCTGCAGGGGGGGACGGGACAGCTCCCAAAGAGTGGGCTGCGAGATCCCAGCTGATAAATTGTTGGGCCTGTCCTGGAATGCCCCGCAGCAGATCCGCCTGGGCGATATAGAGATCACGCGCGACAGCGTCGGCAACGGCGTGGGCCAGATCGTCGTGCTGGGCCGGATGGACGTTCTCGTCGCCCATGAGACGCATGAGCGCCTCAGTCCGGCTGCGCAGCAGCCCACAGACCGCCGGATGTTCCCAATTGAGATTGGACACGAAGGCCAGACGATCAGGGGCACGTTCACTGACCTCACCCGTCACCCCGAATCTGGCGAGTGGAATACCGTCTAGGGTGATGCTGGCCGATTTCACCCCCTGGGATACAGAAGAACTCGAGTCCGAGGCAAGGGCGCTATCTGTTTGGTCGGACTCTATGCCTACTCCCAGTTCCAGAATGACCGAACGGGCCTCCCAGCCCCCGACGGCCGGCACCTCGGGATCAGCCTGGAGACAGAGCGTCAGGGTGATGTCCTGTCCCGCATCATGCTGGTGGAGCATGCGCGCGATTCCGCCCAGGTTGACGTGCTCTCCGCCGGCAGTCACCTCGTAGGCATCGACCTCGCCCGTTTCCAAGGCGTGCTTGACGAGCAACAGCGCCTGGAGGAGGCTGGACTTGCCGACGCTGTTTGCGCCGAACAGCAGGGTCAGGGGCTTGAATCTGACGGTCTGCGGCATGCCAAAAGCTTTGAACCGTCCAAGGGCAAAGGAGTCAAGTTTCACGTCCCAAACATTGTAAGTGGCCGTTCAGACAGGGTGCCAGTATCAGCTGAGGCTTCCTCTCCGAAACCTTCGAATGTCAGCCCTGCGCCGTGTCAGACCTGTGAAGTCCGCTCGACAGGTGCATCCTCAAGTCAGACCGGCGATTTTGTCCGCGAGAAAGGTAGTGAGTGGCAACCGTCCAGGAAGGTAAAGTTCATCGGTCCGCATCTTCGAGAGCCACAGCACCTGCACGGCGGCTTGTAACAGGTCTGTGTCGCCGATGACCCGAATCTCCAGTGGTTTGGTGAGCCCTTCGAGCGCAGCTGCGCTGAAGATGGCCGCCCTTCCCTCACTCAGCGGCAGCACTCTCGGCTCGGCCGAAGGAAGCTGAACCCGTAGCGACGAACTCTTGCTCACTGCGACCAAGTCGAGTTGCTGCAGATGCGCGAACGCTTCTTTCAACTCCTCTGCCTCTCCAGCCATGAATTGCCCGTCCCGATGGACGATCAGACGGGTCGGGTGAAGAGCGTCCACCTGTGGAAGCGGGCCATGCTCCCTGATCTCTGAGAGTTCTTTCATCCAAGCGGGAAGCACCTCTGTCAGCAGGTGGGTGGGGATGCGTTCGTTGTTCTCCTCCAAGGGCACGACCCGCTTCCCGATAACGTCTCCAGACCAGTTGACGAGCACCATGGCCAGCACGCTCCGGTTCTCGCGGTGGTGGTTGCTGAGGTCCAAGCCGAGATAGTAGGTGCCCGATGTCGTTCCGGGCAGAGGTTTGAGCGTGTAGGGAAGGCCGCCCGCCGCCCGCAGGACCTTCAAGGCGAGCCGGGTGACCACGCCCCAGCAACGTTTTTTCTCTTCCTGCCCCTTCTCGTCAAGGAAATAAGCTTCACCCACAACGAGCACATGGTTGAACGGTTGCACGGCAGCCCGAAGACTCGTCATCGCACCGTGGGAGAGCGGCTGTCTCGGCAGGACCGTGACGGTGACCAGCGTCTGGCCTTCCTGGAAGGCGAGAGCTGCCTCATGGGTCAGCCTGTCCGGATGCGACAGTTCCCCCGTGCCGGGGTCGTACGTCATCGGCTTTTTCACCCAGCATAGCGGTGCAGATTCCTTCAGTCCCCACTTGGTGTCCCACACCCCGGACACCCAGATGATGGGGAAAGGACCACTCAATTTCTTGATCGCTGTGGCTGGCCCGAACCGGTAAACCAGAGCGGTACGGGCGTCGGAATCATCTGCAGGCAAAACGGCCACCAGCCGTACTGGACGATCTGGTTTCCGGTGCACGCCCTGTTGAATGGTGTCTTTCCGGTGGGCGATCTCCGTGTCGCCGATGACTAGGCGCGGAGAGTCCACTTCAAGTGCTTCAGCATCGCTGAGCTGTCTCGGTTGCGTCAGATCAGCGATCTGGGCGAAGACCGGCTCACCTTGCACGGCCTTGTGGATCTCCGTGATCGTCGGTAAGCGTTCGTCAGAGTTCGTGCGGGAGCGGTAGATGATTCGGAAGCGGGGAGCCGAGAGCGAATCCGCTTCACGGATGGCCTGGGCAGTCAGGTTCGTCCACATTTCCCCGGTGTAAGGATCCACGACCGTCCAGACGTCATCCTTGAAACGACTTCCCAGGAATACGGCGGCCCGTTCGGCCGGTTGCTCCGTCACCTTGGTCCATGTGGGCCGCGGAACGAACCAGCAGTCGTCGCCCTGAAATTCGAAAGTCCATGTCCAGGTCCGGTGGTGGTACAGCTTCACCCACTTGACGCCACTCGGATGGGTGCGTCCGTCATGACTCGCGAACATCGTGTACTTGTCTGCGCCGCGCTGCGTGTAGCCGGCGACGAACAGGGCACGGCGCAGCGTGCCATTCAGGGCCTTGAGCGTGTCGTCCCCTACCTTGAGCGACAACAGGTGTGATTCTGTCGCCTGTGCTAGGGGGCGAGGTGACTCCGCGCCGTGATACACCCGGACTCGTCCGCGGTATTCCACAGCCATCCAACCCTTCTTTCGCCACTGGGCAGCGAGCGCACCCGACCTTTGCGAAGGATAGTCGGTTCGCCGTAATTCGAGTGGGTGGTGCACAAGATACTGATTGCTCAAAAAGGTCTCGGCTGCGTTCACATTTCCCTCTGGGCCTGCCCGATTTCGCAGTTTTTCCGAAGCTCACGTGCAGGCTGAATTTTGATTTGACGGGGTGTATTTGGTCCAGGAGTTGTCAGTCTGCGCGGTGTTGTGCCGAAATCGTGGAGGCTGGTGTGGGAGTGTTCCAGTTTTGCATAGATGGTGATGACTCCATGGTTGACTGCTCCCCTCCGCCTGATGACGCCACATCATCGTCGGCAGGATCACTTGGCACGCTTTAAGATGACCGCATGCCCCGGCAGAAGCTCCCCGCCGCCCCACAGATGGCGCACCTCGTGCAGGCCTCCTCGCGCCGCTTCGGCAGGGATGACTTCCAAAACGTGGCCTCGCCTTCAAGGCGTTCAGGGATCAGCATCGGGGCTGGGCAGCCGTGCAAGGGGGCGAGAACTAAAGGGAACGGGTGGGCGCTGGACACTGTCGCTCTGGCCGAGCCGTTGGCGCATCCTAATGATCACCTTGGCGATAAGGCGAGTACTGCCGGATCACCTGACCTCGCAGGCCAATTCATTCACTGCGCTTCGATTATGGGTGTTGTCCTGCTTTGATGTTCTTTTTAGTGATTTAAAAGATAAAAAAAATGATGAAATCATCATCAGAGACTTCCCATTTATGCTGTGCTAGCGCGTATTCTCGTTCAGAAATCCTCAGAAACTACGGGAGAAATCTACCTCAATTCCTCAGAAACTACGGGAAGAGCGGCCTTCTCCCCTCGGAAACTACGGGATGGCCCACTGCCTCCTTTGCCTTCTCCCCTCGGAAACTACGGGAGCGAAACCCTATAGTTTCCTCGGAAACTACGGGAGATACCAAACATGACATCCCGGCATCTCCTCAGAAACTACGGGAATACGAGGGAAGAATGTCTAGACCTTCCTCAGAAACTACGGGATGGCCACCTGATCATAAAAATCAGCATCCCAGCCCAGCTTTTCCATCTGTTTACTCAGAAACTACGGGAAGAGCGGCGGGCTCAGCCCCTCGGAAACTACGGGAACCGTTCAGATGGTTCTGGAGGTCCTCGATCAAAGCTTCCATGGCAGGCGATCCACCTGACAGGGCGCGTGTGGCCTGCTGAATCAGCTGACGGGCGTCAAGCGTTCCAGCATGAAGGGCCTCTCCCAACGGAGCCCGCTGTTGCAGCGGAAGCCGCTTGAGAACGCCCAGTAGCGTGAGCTGCCGCATCGCCCAGTCCACCAGTTCCTGACCTTTTAGGGCCGCAATGCGCGCCTGGTCTTCCGCGTCTTTGGCCTCCAAATCCTGCTGTTCACGTCGGCTGGATTTCGCCCGCGCGGCCGGTGTGGGTTTTGGAGCAGCCTGGTGAGTGGGGAGGTCGGCGAAATCCTCAGGGCGCTGAACCATCGCCACCATCAGTCCGCCCCGATTCACCACGGGCCGGGTGCTGACTCTGAGGTAGTGGTCGAACCGACGCGCGGCTTCTTCGATGCGCTCTGGAAACACGGTTGACAGGCGGACCGCCACGCCCTGCTTGACCCCTCGCTCGCTGAGCAGTGCCGCGAGGTGCGGATACCCACTCTCCGGCGGCGGCCCGAACACGTACCGCACGATCTTGTCGCGGCCGCGTCCGGTAATCTCAGCCTCGGCGATGTAGCCGCGCGCAAGCAGCTCCCTATGCGCTGGTGCCAGGGTGCGCGACAGGTTGTCCGTCCGGTCACTCGTCAGCCCCAGCCGGCTGCTCCACGCCATCAGCGGCGCGCTGATTTCGGTAACCAGACCGTTGGCCGTGCGCTCGTCGAAATGCAGTGCGTCGAGCTGCCGATACACCGCCCGCACCAGCGGCTGGCTCAGCGAGCGGTAGAACTCTACATCCAGCGGCTTGATGTAACCCGCACGCAAGCTTTCCATGATGGGAGGCGCGAGCTGCACCGTGATCACGCTGGTGCCGCGAATTCCTGCTTTGGAGCGCACGTACGACAAGTAGCTGAGCTGGGCGAACGATTGGGTGGTCCAGGTCTGCGTCCCACTCGCGTACCAGCCCTCGTCAATGGTGTAGGAGGCCTTGTTGAGCCGGATCAAGCTCTCCTGGAGAGACCGGTAGTACTGCGCGGAGTCCGGCAGCCCCGAGGTCTTGAGCAGCGCGTAGGCCGACACGCTGAAGGGACCGTCGGGCAGCCCGGCCTCGAAGCAGAGATTGAGCAGGCCAACCATGAAGTCGTTGTCCAGGCCGTGCGGCACCACCTGATCGGCAGGCACGGTGCAGGTGACGATCACGGGGCGTCCGTCTGGGGTCAGGGCCTGCTTCTGCCAGCGTTGCAGGTTAGCTGGGATGGTCTTCTGGCCGCTAATCAGGGCCAGTCGGCCCAGATTCAGCTCGTCGTAGCCGCTGTTTCCTTCCGGGGCCGGGAGTTGCGGAACACTCCGGGATTTGCTCGGGGGCATGGCGACATTGTAGAGGTCCAGATGGACGATTCCAGAACGCCATTGAAATCGTTGGTCGGAGATAGAAATGTTGGTAGTACCGGGAGCGCTGTAGAACTCTGTAGATTTTGGCTGTAGTTAGCGGGATGCGGATCCGTTCCGAAGATCACGGTCTCGGCGTCCCTGAGAAACTCTCCGACAGGATTGCGGTCGCGCGTCGTCAGGATAGGCGGTCCTGAAAGCATCCGCTGCCCGCAATGCGGTATGCGGCACCGAAGGAGTGAAGCACCAAATCCCCCACTGGCTCCTTGAAATCCCTGGGAGGCCCGGAGTGTCGCAGGCGGATCGGGAATGGCGAGCAAGTCGCTGGCCCTGGCCGGAACACCGAAGATGTATTAGAGCGATGGTTTGTCGCCGTAGACCATCAATCCGAGCTGTAAACCGCGCAATTGCAGGGTCTCCAAGACCTGACCAGGAGAACACGGCATGCATGAGAATGCGCCGGTCACGTCGGGCACAGCCGCTTTTTGGTTGACGGTGTATCAGCAGAAAATTCGATCTGTCCGTAAGGGCAGAGCGCAGCCTGTAGAAGCCGTCTTCGGGAGGATTGCTCTGACCAAAGAGTTGTGAATGTGCGCTCCCTGTCAGATTTTTCCTGATACAACAGGCCAGTGGCCCCCCTGTCTGCCGTCGCGATCGACCTGGAGTTCGGCCCCGAGGGGTTCCGCAACGGCGCGCTCGTCTACGGTGAACATGCCCAGGCGTTCGGGCCGGCCCAGTTGCTGGACATCGCCCATGTGGTGCGCAACGTGCCGCTGCTGGTCGGGCACAACCTGCGCCGCTTCGATCTGCCGGAATTGAGCAAGCTCGTCGGGGAGCCGGTGGTCCTGGACGAGGGTCGTCTGCTCGATACCCTGGAACTCGCCGCCCTGGTGTGGCCGGGACGGCCCAGTCAGGCGCTGGAAAAGCTCTACCGCCAGACGCAGACTGCCAACGACCCGGTGGCCGACTGCCGCGAGTCCCTGCAGGTGGCGGCAGACGCGGTGCACGACGCCCCGGGCCTGCCCGGCGTGGTTCGGCACTGGGCCCGGCGCCTGCTTCCGGTCGGCACCCTGAGGGACCTGCTGCCCGAGGGGCCGGACGACTGGACGGCGGTGGAAGCCGAGCTGGGCGAGGCGCGGGCGCAGGCGCTGCGGACATACCTCACCTGCCTGCCTGCCGGCAGGATCGAGAACCTGGGCGCCGCCGTTTTCCTGCACTGGTGCCTGAAACAGCATGACCCCAGCCACCGCCGCCCGGTGTGGGTGGAGTTCACGTTCCCGACGTTCCTGGAGGCCGAAGCCTCACTCGGCCCGCTGGACACGTCGCCGGCGGCCCTGACTGCCGAACTCCGTGCCATCTATGGACCGGACTACGCCTTCCGCGACGGTCAGCTCGAGATCGTGCAGACGCTGCTGGCCGGCGAGGTGGTGCCGCTAGGCCTGCTGCCGACCGGGGGAGGCAAGAGTTTGACGTTCCAGTTCCCCGCTCTGCTGCTCAGCCGGCTGCGGCGCGCGCTGACGGTGGTGGTGTGTCCCCTGACGGCACTGATGGAAGACCAGGTCCTCAACCTGCGCGTGCAGCTGCCCGACTACGCCGAGCGGGTGGCCTACCTGACTGGCAACCAGTCCCCGGACGAGCAGCGCGCCGTGGTGGACGGGGTGTGGGAGGGCCGCGTCGACCTGCTGTACATCAGCCCCGAACGCCTGCGCAACCCAGGTATGCAGCGCCTGCTCTCGCACCGACGGCCAGCCCTGTGGATGCTCGACGAGGCCCACACCTTCAGCCAGTGGGGCATGGACTTCCGCCCCGATTTCCTGCGGATCGCGCGCGCGGTCGCCGAGATCCACCACGGTGCGCCGCCCCCGCTGCTGGGCCTGGTCACCGCGACCGCCACCACGCGGGTGTGCGAGGACCTCGAAACCAAGCTGGTCGGCGCGCTGGGGCCAGTCCTGGGGCGGCCCATGCAGTGCGTGCCGGCGTCGGCCCCGTTCCAGTGGCGCGGGGAGATCACGACCGAGATGGTGCGCCTGCCCCTGAGCGAGCGGCTGGCCGCCATCCGGCAGCGGCTGCTCGTCACGCGTGGTCAGGGCGTCTGTATCGTCTACGTGCGCTCGCGCAAACAGGCCGAGACGTACGCCGAGCAGCTCGGCAGCGACATGCGGTCCGAGCCTTTCCACGGCGGCCTCTCCCCGAAACGCAAACAGCAGACCCTGGAACGCTTCAAGGCCGGGGAACTGGACGTGGTGGTGGCCACCAACGCGTTCGGCATGGGCATCGACCAGGCGGGCATCCACACGGTGCTGCACGCCAACCCGCCCGGTACGCCCGAGGCCTACCTGCAGGAGATCGGCCGCGTGGCCCGCAAGACGGGGGAGACCGGCCGCGCCGTGCTGTTCTGGGACGAGCAGGATTTCCAGTTCGCCTTCGAGTTCGAGAAGCAGTCGCGGATCGGCAACAGCAAGAACCTGCGCGACTGCTGGGGCATCGTGCGCGACCGTCTGAAGGAAGATCCGTCGCGCCGCTGGGTGTCCAGTTTCGAGTTCGGCGCCGCGCTGCCGCAGACAGATCCGGACGACCTGACCACCCAGGCGCGGGTGGCGCTGTACGCCCTGGAGGCCTACGAGCTGGTCAAGGAGGGGGAGACCCAGCCGGCCCGGATCCACCTGCGCCTGACCGGGGGCCAGGGGGATCTGGGTGAGGAAGGTCGCCGGCTGCTCGGCGTCCTGAAACGCCAGGGGTTGCAGCCGGGCGACGAGGTTGCCCTGGACATCCGTGAGGCGGCGCTCCTGGCGGCGCTGCGCCCGGGCAAGGTGGTGACGGGCGCGCGGCAACTGGTCAAGTCCGGACACGCCCGCTGGAGTTACGACCTGACCCTGCGCGCCCGCAAGAACACCCGCACCCGCCTGGACCGGGCCGGGACCAGCCTGCGCGCGCTGCTCGAGCAACTCGGTGCCCATCCCGACGCGGACTTGGGCCGGATGCACGTCCAGGCGATCCGCGAGGACCTGGCTGCCCGGCGCAAGTCCGCGCAACTGGAGCTGGCCCTGAAGGCGTTTGCTGCCCTCGGCCTGGCCCGCTTCCGCATCACCGGGGGGCAGGCCAGCCTGGAACCCATGGCAGATGCCCCGGCGCGGGCGCACTGGAGCGCCTTCGCGCTGGGCCGCTTCGAGGTGGTGCAGGAGGCGTGGGGGGTCCTGGAAGCGGCGCTGCGCGAAGCGGACAGCGATACCCTCGTGCTCAACGCCGCCGACCTTGACGCGCGGCTGCCGGACCATCCGGGTTCACTCAACGCCATGGAGTGCCTGCTCGCCCTGGAGACCCTGGGCATCATCGACGTGGCGCGCAGCGACGAGATGCAGGGCCGCGTGTTCTACCTGGAAAAGGGGAGCAAGTACCAGGGAAGCAAGGCGCCGCAGTACAACCCGGCGGCCTTCAAACCGCTCGAGCAGCACTACGCCGACCGCACGCGGCGTCTGCACGCCATGCGCCTGATCGCCCTGGAAGAGCGTGAGACAGGCCGCGTGGAGTTGCTGCGTGATTATTTCACCCTGAGCCTGGACGCGTTTTGTCAGCGGCACTTCGCCGATCCGGCCAGCGCCGCCGTGCCGCAGATTCCCGAGTACGCCCAGCGCATCCTCCAGGGCCTGAGCGAGCCGCAGCGGCAGGTGGTCGAGGACGAGACCAGCCGCGCCATCCTGGTACTCGCCGGTCCCGGTAGCGGCAAGACCCGGACCGTGGTCCACCGCGTCGCCAACCTGGTGGTGCTGCGCGGCGTCCCGGCGGACCGCGTGCTGGTGCTGGCCTACAACAAGACGGCGGCCGGGGAACTGCGGGAGCGCCTGGCTGCCCTGATCGGGCCGCTGGGGGTCCGGGTGGACGTGTTGACGTTCCATGGTCTGGCCCGGCGGTTGACCGGGCTGAGCGACCGGGACGCGGTGGACGAACGTGGCCGGCGCGTGATCGGCGACGCGGCCCACGCCTGGCTGCTCCAGCAGGCCATCACGTTTCTGGACGAGCAGCCGTCCACCTACCAGTACGTCCTGGTGGACGAATATCAGGACGTCGACGACCTCAAATACCAGATGATCACCCGCCTGGCCCGCTTTGAGCGGGGCACCGACGGCGCGGAAGACGACCAGCCCGGTTACCTGGTCGGGGTGGGCGACGACGACCAGAACCTGTACGGCTTCCAGGGAGCCGACATCCGTTTCATCCGGCAGTTCCAGCAGGATTACCGCGTGGCCGGGGAGCAGGTCGTCGGGCTGATCGACAACTACCGCAGCGCGCGCCGCATCGTCGAGACGGCCAACGCGTTCATCGACGTGGCGCTTTCCCCGGACCGGCGACTGAAAGCCGGATCCCTGCGCGTCCGCAGCGTCCGCACCGAGGCAGGCAGGGTAAGTTTCGGCCGCTACGGCGTGCGGTACCACGCGGCGCGGGCCATCGCCGATCGGGTGGCGCAGCTGGTGGCCGACGGCACCGCGCCGCACGAGGTGGCGGTCCTCGCGCCGCGCTGGGACTGTCTGGAGGAGGTCGAGCACTGCCTGCGGGAGCGCGGCCTGGCCAGCCAACGCTACGACTGTGACGACCACCTGCGGCCCGTCAACAGTCTGGTCGGGCGCCACCTGCTGGGGCAGTTGCGCGCCCAGCTCACCACGGTCACCTCCGACGCAGCCGCTACCCTGGAGCAGTTGCGCTCGCCCTACAGCGCCGGTGACCGGGCTTTCGGTGCACTGCTGGCCGCTGCCGCCGACCTGCGCGACGTGACCTATGAGGCGCTGGCACTGAAGCTCGAGAGCGCGCGGCCACTGTCGGGGGGCCAGGTGGTCCTGAGTTCGTACCACTCGGCCAAGGGCAGCGAGTTCGACGTCGTGTTCGTTCTAGACGAGGGGGCCCGCGAGGACGACGACGCGACGCGCGCCCTGTATGTCGCCCTGACGCGGCCCCGACAGGAGCTGTACCTGCTGCGCAGCGTCCACGCCTGTCACCCGGCGTTCAAGGCGGCAGCGTTCATGGCCCGGCTCCAGGCCATCGGCGTCGAGCCGTTCACGGTGGACCGCAGCCACGTGCCGCCGGAGACGGTCACGTTTACCCTGGATCTGGGGCCGGGCCAGTTGTGGATCAGCGCGAAAGATGTGGTGGGGGAAGGCGGGCGCCGCGCGGTCGACGGCTATGCCCGTCAGTGGGGACCGCTGGAGCTCCGGGCCGCCGTCACGAAAGACGGGAGCGGCCGGGTGTACTACACGCTGCGGACACCGCGCGGCGTGGTGGCGCAGACCCGGGCCTTCGATCCCCGCCTGGACAAGGACCGGACCCTGAGACGCCTGCACGCCCTGCTGCGTGACGGGGCGCGTTGCCAGGCCATGGCCAGCACAGTGATGATGTGCGAGCGCGACGACGAGTGGTACGCCCAAGTAGGGTATCTGGGAGATGCCCTCTCGCACTTCGTCGCGCTGCCCTCGCTGCTGATTGAGCGAGGGCTGTAGCACCGAAAGGGTGTTCATACCTTCAACCTGGGCTTCCATCTTGTGGCTGACCATAGATTGTAGATATGTCGTTTTCTGCCTCTTTAGTGGTTGGTGGTATTTTCAAAGCTGCAGCCAACAGTGCCTTCAGGACCGCGCTGCCTCAGCTGCTCAACCCCTGGGGGCGTCAAACAGGCCGGCAGCAGATCTAAAATTTGATCGAATGCGAAATGCACGCTGACAACGTATCAAACGGTGCTCGCCCCTGTGGCCATATGTGCGGCGGAAAATCGGTTCTC
The DNA here is from genome assembly GCF_009017495.1 of Deinococcus sp. AJ005. Taxonomy (NCBI): domain Bacteria; kingdom Thermotogati; phylum Deinococcota; class Deinococci; order Deinococcales; family Deinococcaceae; genus Deinococcus; species Deinococcus sp. AJ005. The sequence goes on from NZ_CP044987.1 coordinate 48,842, forward strand.
TCGTGCATCTGCTGCGGCGCGTTCCACCAGGCCATATGCGACACGGACAAGGGAGGGTGTGACCGACGCGAATGCCCTGTCCAGCACCCCCGGGGCATTTGGCAACGCGATCCCTTCGGTGCGGTACTGGCCCCACAGAGACGCCTCCTGACACCTGAAAATCACAGGGGTTTCGAGACCTGAATGCCCTGTGGTTGCCCTGCATCTGTCGGTCCGGCCTGCGGCGAAATTTACGTGAACCCCCGTGTGCCAATCTGCAGTGCATGGCCAGCACCGGCCACCAGGAGGCAAGCATGAAACCAACCCCGCCCACCCCGCTCCAGAGCGGTCAGCCAGCGCCCAGATCGCTCGGGACGCTGCTGGCCCAGGTCAGCACACCGCCGGCGACGCTGCTCGCGCGCGATCCTACCGCGCCCACCCGCACCCAACACCTGACGTTGCGTGATGCGGGGTCTCATCGGTTCACGGTCACCGAGCGCGTCATTGAGGACCAGGACGTGATCGTCGACAGCCACTGGGTGGTCAACCGCTGTGACATCGAACGGCTGCTGGGGACCACGCCTCTGCCCCGCGCCCTGTACCATCTGGCCGCCCTGGATACCCCCTGTTGCCGTGACTTCGACTCCAGCCTGACCATCAGCGCGGCCGCGATCCGCTGCGCCACGTGGTCTGAGCTGATGCACGAACAGCCCAGGTCGGGTCTCGTCGTGGGAGACGAAGGCAGGTGGGAGGTATACGCCTCCGACTGGCACGCGCTTTTTGGCAATCTTTTGCCGAACGTGTTCGCCGATACCCAGGCGGTGCGTCGCCAATTCACCAGCGGCACCTGGCCTGAGCCGGAAGTGCCCTGGTCAATTCAGCGCGCGTGTTTGACCGGGTGGCGGGTCTGGCAGCAGCGCGAGGCCCTGGAACTGATCGAGAGAATGAACGCTGACCAGTAGGACGGAGCGCGGTGCGGATGGAGTCCACGAAGGGGGCGGCGAGTGTATCTCGCCGCCCCCTTCCACCTATCCGGTCTTCTTGGGCAGAAGGCGCGCCGATGTGTATCCGGAAGATATCGGACTTATATCCAAGCTGGGAGCAACGTGTGACGCCGCACATGTCGGGGAGAGGCCAGCACATACGGCGTGCACAACTCGGCGACTGCTGGCGGACGCCACGCGAAATGCACATGACGCAGGTACACAGCTCAGCAGACCGCGCTGCTTGCCATGAAATAAACTGTGCATCATCCGCCATCACGGCGGCGTGCGCAGGACAGCGATAGCTGAGACGGCGTATGGAGACGCGACGGGGTACTGACGGCCACGACGCACGTTCGACACGCGCCGCATCTGCCCACAACTCGCAACGCGCGCAGCGACACCCGACTGCGAATCATATTGGTCATCTATAAGGTCAAACCGACTCCATTGCGCGCTTCACCCTGCCGTACGGACGCCTCACGGGGAGCCGTGCACCGCCCTTCCAGTCCTCGCTTGCGCCAACTTCCTTATCAGAACAGTCCTGGAGATCTGTTTTCTGGATTTTCCTCGTGAAAAGCCGTCCCAGACGGGCTGGATCTTGCACTTTGTGTTCCAGATTTCCTTTCATGGTCTCATAGGCGTTGGGCCTCCACGCGGGCGTCCCTCATCCGGCTGAACTTAGGCCTGTAACGGACCGGCCCAGCGCAAAGGTGTAGGCAGATGCAGGCGCTTTGAGATGCTAGACGCAGGTTCGCCTCTCAAGGGAAGCGGCAGCAGCCACGCACTGAAAAACGGGCGATAGGGCGCCGCATGGTGAGCGACAGGCACACCAGTACGAATGCGGCGGCGTCATCCCCTGTCTGGATGCACCTGCACGGCACGGTGAGAACAAACGCGTTGTCACTCAACTGAGCAGGTGCACAGTGCAGACGTGGAGTGGGTAACGGCACGGCGCGTCGACGGGAGCAGCGCGCACTGCCGAGACAGACCGCACAGTGCACCACCCAAACTAGACCCGCAAATGCGTTCGTTTGGCGACTGGAAGACGGATGTGGACACGGGGGAGGGGAGACATACATCGCTCGAAAGAGGCAGAAACAAACCCCGAAGAGCGCAGGGGATCAAGAGGTTGTGATGACGGGACAGGGTGCTGCGCCGCCGATCATAGAGGCGCAGACAAGTGGGGGCTGTAGGACAGCACGTGGCGTGTACGAACAACAGTGTCGATGACCGCGAGGTGCGGCACCGGAATACACCACGCATCGTTGTCGAGACTAAACACACACCGCGTAACGCGCGCGGCGCAACAGCAACAGCCAGCAGAGACACCACACTCCGTAGCCCCCGAGAAACGGGTGACGCAACTCGCGCTGAAGAACCGGTCTGACCGCGTGAGTCGCTGTGACGCTTGAGGTGTGCAAAACCAGTGCGCGTCAACACGGAGATGAGGAGGAGAGCGAAGGCGACAGGGGCCAGGCGTCATGCCTGGCCCCCGCCTTGGTGGACACAGGAAGGGGGCAGCCAACGAAAACGGCGAAGACGGGGAAAGAGGAAAAAAAGCCCAGGACAACCGGAATGGAAAGAAAGAGAGATGAAAGGAAAAGTTGTCGCCAAACTGCCCACCTACGCACTTGCCCTACTCACACCAGCCAGATGGACAGCGACGTTTCAGTCTCTGCTGTTCTCGGCCACCAAGGAAAAAGAATGTTAAATCCACTGACCGCCCATTTCGTCGAGCTGCCGCTGTAGCCCACTGCCGCCCAGACCCTCACCTTGCTGCGCCTCGGCGCGGCCCACCGCTCTGCCGAACGACTCACCATGGACCAGGCAGCCCTGGCGCCCGAAGGCAAAGACGTGGCCCTCGCCGCGCTGGCGGGCGGACTGGATCACGCTGACCGCTCTGCCGCAGGCGAGGCCAGGGCTCTCGCGGCAACGTCGCTGTTTCAGGCGTGCCCGCCGGCCGTCCTCAAGAACGCCATCGCCTCATGCCGGTGTGGGTTGAGGCAGGCCGCCGCGCGCGGCGTCGACGGCCTGCCGCAGTGCCGCGCTTCCCACGTGATCGCCGGCCCCGGACTGGTGCGGCGTGCAGGACCTGGAACGCTTCACATCGACGGCGTCGGGGAGGTGCGGGCGGACCTGATCGGTATGCCTGACTGGGCGTACGACGCCCTGTGGCTCAAGCCGGCCTACGACGAGTCCACCCACGTCGCTTCTGAGGAAATCGAGCTCGTGTATTCGGGGTCCGCGTCTTTGGAGGGTTGCTGGAGCGAGGGGGACTGGCAGTGGAAGGTGACGCTCGATTTCGCTGAGACCTGGTAGGCGGCGTACACCGTGTCCGGCGGCGAGGACCAGAAGGAAGAAGGCGGGAACAGTGGGGTCAGGCTGATGGCCTGACCCCATCTGTAGAAGAAGGAAGACAAAAGAAAGCCCGGAAGAGCAAATTTTTAGGAACCAGGGGGATGCCAGAGAAAAAAAGACACGCCGTCAGGGCACGTGAGCGGGAACCACCAGCGGGAGCAGAACGCAAACGCAAAAACCCACTCACCACACTTGGAGTTCCATGCCACAACCACCACTGCGCCTCACCACGCGCATTCACCCATCGCCGGCGCAACATGCGCGCCTGCAACTCATGTGGGACACCCTGCTCGCCGCACAGAGTGCACTGACCACCTGGCTGTACCACCACGCCGGCGGGGGCACCCACTCACTGCTGACCACCGCTTCCCGTCAGGCCGGGAGTTTGCCCGTGACCACGCCGCGTCCCCTACGGTCACTTCCTACCCTGACCCAGATCGAAGACGAGGTCCGCTACGCGCGGGACGCGCTGGGCTGGGCGCAGGTGTTACCGGCCAGCGCGCTGCGCTGGATGGCCGCCGAGACTGCGCGCGAGTGGCGCGGCTGCCCGCACGGCCCCCTGCCCGGTCCGTGGCCCCAGGACCGCGCCCCAGAACTCCACCTCGGCAACGCCGTGCAACTGCGCGACGCCGTCACACTGCAGGTCGCGCCACTTTCGCCCAACGAACTGGTGACGGCGGATCTGTACCTGCCGGGGCCGTACTGGACCGCGCTGCTGCGCCGTCAGCGGCGCCGGCAGGATCACGAGCACGCACGTCATGACGTTCTGGAGCGGGCCTGGCTCGATGACCGGGACAGAGGTGCGGCCAAAGAACTGCTGGCTCGGCGCGCGCGCGGCGGACCGTGGGCCGAGTGGTCCTGGCCCGACCTTCCTGAGCCGCTGCCTGGAGAGCCGATCAGCCGCGAACGGACGGTGCTGCGCTGGGTGGCCGGGAACGGCCTGCCCGGGCGCTGGGTGGCCGAGTGGGCGTTCAGCGCCGGCGACGGCGTGGCTCCCCGGTGGGTGATCGACGACGTGCTGGGCGTCGACATCGGCTACCATCATCCGTTTGCCTGCGCATCTGGCACGCTGAACACGCTCACCCCCAGACCGTTTCAGGGTTCGTTCGCGCCTCCAGGGCTGTCCGGCCACGCCTTTTTCCACGGAGCCTGGGCGCGCGCGCGGCACCGACGGGCTATGTTCCTGCGCCTGCTGCCCCTGTTCGAGACGCAGCTGGACCTCGCGCTGCAACACCGCGCGGTGGCCACCGAGCAGGTGGCCTGGGGCGGCTTCGCTCAGCGGGGGTTCCCCTTCACCTCCTACGCGCTGGACGTTGGGCTGGTGGCCTGGCTGACCTGGCTGGACGCCCTGGCACCCCAGCACGGGGTGCGGATCCTGCGGGTCCCTCCGGCCTACACCACGCGCACGTGCAGCGCCTGCATGCGGCTGGGGCCACGCCCGGCCTCTGGTCAGCCGTTTTGCTGCGTGGGCTGTGGACACACTTCCCAGGCCGATCTCAACGCGGCGCGCGTCATCCGGCGACGTGGCCTGGCGCTGCTGGGGCGGCCATGACCCTGAACGTTGACGGCCTTCCAGAAGATCTCAGAGAGCACCAACGGTATCTGCCGTTTTGCCTGCGTCCACGAGGGAACGGCCGGCTGGGCAAGGTGCCGCACGCGATGAGTAACAGGGAACTGCAGCCTGTGGACGTTCGCCGCACTGAGACCTGGTTGAGCCTGACTGACGCGGCAGCACTGGTGTCTGCTGGCCGCGCCGACGGGCTGGGACTGGTACTTGGCCTGGACCTGGGGGTGGTGGCCGCCGATCTGGACAGCGCGCTGCGGGACGGCAAGGTGCTCCCGTGGGCCATGAACCTCGTTGCGGAACTCCACGGCTACACCGAGGTCAGCATTTCAGGTACTGGGCTGCACGTGCTGGTCCGGGGCTACCTGCCGCTGGGACGGCGCCGTGCCGGACACCTGGAGTTGTTGGACTCCGGGTTCGTGGCTTTGACTGGGCACCGTCTCGCCGGCTCTCTGGCCACCGTTCCACATCGCCAGGGCGCGCTTCAAGCTGTCTACGGCCGCACGTTTCCCGCTCCAGTTGCTCACGGCTCTCCGGCCCCGTCCCTTCCTCTGGCTGACACCGAGGTGCTGGCTCGGCTGCTCGCCATCAAGAACGCCCACAAACTTGCCCGGTTGCTGGACGGCGATGTCGACGGCTACATCAGCCCGTCGGAGGCCGACTTCGCGCTGGCCCGGCTGCTACGTTTCGGCACCCAAAACCCTGAGCAGATCGCGCGCCTGATGCGCGCTAGCGCCTTGGCGCGCGCGCGCTGGGATCGCCCTGCTGGGCTGGGACTCACCTACCTCCACCGGACCATTGACCGCGCCCTCGTCCTCGGCGGCCCCACGCTGCCGCCTGCGCCATAAGGAGAACCACCATGACCGATCCCCAAAACCACGAGTACACCGTTTCGCTGTTCCCCACTCAGTCTCAGATTCACGCCCTGAATGCGCTCAGCAACCACGCCCACCGCATCGAGAGCGCTGCCCTGCAGCAGGCCCAGCTCAACATGGTCTCGTCGCTCGCAGCGCTGCTGGGGGGCCCAGACCACGCGTTGCGCGGCGACGAGGCCGAGGTCCAAGCCCTGCTGGCGTTGCCGACGATGGCTGCCGTCCCACTGGGCCTGATTCGCCAGGCGGTCACCGGGCGGCGAGCGCGGATCAAGCGCGGCGACCTGGCTGCGCCGGTGCAGCCAGTCGCGGTGGCCGGGGAAGGACTGATCGTACCGGCCACCGCAAACGGTCTGACCCTGGACGGCGTCCCTGGAGTGATCAGCGTCGGCATCGACCATCTGCCCCTCTGGGCCGCGCAGGTATGGCGCCATGCTGCTGGTGGTGCAAAACCCACACTCGATTCACGGTTGGGGACGGCCAGCGTCACGGGTTGGACGTACGTCGAGCGCGGCACCTACGCCGGCACTCCCGGCTGGACCGCTGATCTCGCTTTCCACTGGGATACGTACCCCACCTGGCAACTGCTGCGCGATGGCGACGACCTGGGCGACGAACCTTGGCGGCGCGGAGTCCGCCATCTGATGGTCTAAGGCACAGAGCGGCGCGCCTGGGGCGTGCCGCTCTGTCTGTTCTCAAGCTGTCTTGTCTTCGGCGTGCCGACCGCTCAGGGCTCCACCGCGCGTGCCCGCGCCTGTGCCAGCGCCGCCTGCACCTGTTGTATCGTCCTGACATGGGCCGGGACCGTCAGGATCCACGGCTCTCCATCATCCTCGCCGTATAGGTAGCCGCCCTGTTCCGGCTCCGAGCGCCTGCCGAAGAGCGCGCCCGTACGGACCCGCTGAATCAGCCACTGGCAGCCCACGTCCGAAGTGGCCACCACCTCGGCGTCCCACCACGTCCACTCCGGATGGCTGCACACATCGAGGCCCACCACCACCCGGGCCGTGTGGTCCAGCATGGCGCTTTCCAGGGTGATCTGCTCCAGACTCGTCGGCGTCTTTCTCGACTCGCACCGGAGGTCCCGCTGCAAGGACATCAGCCTCGCCCCTTCGGCGAGGCTCCGGGCGGTGGGCACCGGACCGCCCTGGGCGATGTCCTCCAGCAGGAGGCGGATCTGCTGGCCCTGCGGGCTGTGGCGGACCAGTTGGCCGGTCTGAGGGCAGCGGATCTCGTCCTCGGCGATGTACATGTCCTGACCCAGCAGGTGGCGGGCAGCGCGCTCGAAGCGCGCTTCGACGACTTCTTTGGGCGTCGTGTTCCCCATCAGGATCAGCAGCGTGAGGAGCTGGGCGACGGGCAGGCTGATCGGGCGCTGAAAAGGTTTCATCCTCTCGACTCTGGCACCACCCCCTTTTGCTGAAATTTTTTGGTGGAAAGGCGTTTCGAGCGTGCCGTAGCGGCCGGCCAGGCGTTGTATTTGCTGAGACGGCTGCCACCGCCCAGTGGAGACGCTCGGACAGGGGGGTGGCGGAGAGACCCGGTTCTGTGGCATGGGCAACCGGCAACCCTGCCTGAACCTTTCCTTGGCCAGGAGCGGACCTGTTTGGTGACGTCGAACACGCCGCCAGGAGTGGCCGCCTCAGGTGGATGGAGCGGCGTGGCAGCCAGGCAACGAATTTCTGGCCCGCAGTGTGTCGTCTGACGGTTGGAGAGAGGATTTCCTATGGGCCTTTCGGTGAATCGGAGATGCATGTGCGCCTGGCCACAGTGGGATCAGTGCATCGCCATAAGGAAGGGCTTCCCACGTTGCGGACCCCTTGGATGGGAGGTAGCGGATCTGTATGTCGCCGACTGCTCCAGCGTTTTGATCTCGGCCGATATAATGGCCGTCGCACAGATCCAAATCACTGCTCGACTAGGACACGTGCATCCCGGAGGGAACATGTCCGCACCTGAAACTGCTGCCGATCAGTTCAAGATGACCATCAGCCTCAACGTCTTGAACCATCTGGGAATCAACCTCTACAGCAACATCCCAGCGGTCCTGTCGGAACTGGTCGCCAACGCTTACGACGCCGACGCCACTCTGATCGAAATCACCATCGGTGACGACGAGATCCTGGTGAAAGACGACGGGGTGGGCATGACCCACGACGAGGTCAACAGCCGGTTCCTCAACGTCGGCTACGACAAGCGGAACGACACCCGTAATCCATTCTCGCGCCTGACCGCCAAAGGGCGACTCCCGATGGGGCGCAAGGGCATCGGCAAACTGTCCGTGTTCTCCATCGCCGAAACCGTGGAAGTCCATACGGCCCGGGACGGCGAGTGCAGCGCATTCGAGATGAGTCTGCCGGAAGTGAGGGCTGCGATCCAGGACCGGAACAGTGCCAGCGATTATTTCCCGCCGCCCGTGGAGCCTTGCGAGGCCGCCGAGGGAACGACGATCAAGCTCCGCGATCTGAAGAAGAGGACGGCCAGTACGGCCGCCTTTCTCAGGCGGCGTTTGGCCCGCCGCTTCGCGGTGCAGGGTGGCCTCGACAGCTTCGTCATCTCGGTGGACGGTACGCCGATTTCCGTCGAGGACCGGGACTACTTCAAGAAGGTGCAGTTCCTCTGGTATCTCGGTCCAGAGAGCAGCGGTTACGCCGCCCTCGCCACACAGGCCGAGAAGACCGCCGAGATCCAAGCCACCGAAGTCCGGGACCGTGACGGTCATCCCGTCGGTACCGTCTCGGGATGGATCGGAACCGTGGAGAAGCCCAGCGATATCGAAGAGCAGGACAACGTCATCGTCCTCCTCGCCCGGAAAAAACTCATCCACGAAGACATTCTCCGGCAGTTCCAGGAGGCGGGGATCTACGCTGATTACCTCGTCGGGGAGATCAACGCGGATTTCCTCGACGCCGACGATTTCGAAGATGTAGTTACGAGCGACCGTCAACGCATCAAAGAAGACGACCCACGCTACGAAGCGCTCCGTGATTTCCTCACGAAGAACGTCCTCAAACGCATCCAGGGTGAGTGGACCGACCTCCGTCTCGAAGTCGGACGGAAGAAGGCCATCCAGAATCCTGTGGTCGCAGAATGGCTCGCGTCGCACACGGGCGATACGAGACGCGTCGCGGAAAAAATGCTCGCACGGGTCGAAACCTTCAAATTCGTCGACTCCGAGAGCAAGGTCGAACTCTACAAGGCCAGCATCATGGGTTTCGAACGCCTCGCCCTGCGCGATTCGTTGAGCGCTCTGGACAAGCTCGACAAACAGGAGGACTTCGACGCCACCATGCGTGTCCTCGCGTCTGTAGACGAGCTCGAAGCCGCTCATTACCACCAGATCGTGAAGTCCAGGTTGGACGTCATCCGGACGTTGAAAGCGAAACTGCCCACCGAGAGGGAGAAAATCATTCAGCGCTATCTCTTCGAGCATCTCTGGCTCCTGGACCCGTCATGGGAAAGGGCGACGAACATCCCTCCCATCGAAGAGGAAGCGATCAAGACGGCATTCAAAGGAATAGACGCGAAGCTCAGCCCGGAAGAAGCCGCAGGGAGGGTCGACATCCGATTTCAGAAGGTGGGAGGCGAACACGTGATCGTCGAACTCAAGAAGTTCGACCGAAAAGTCACCGTGATGGAACTCGTCGTGCAGATCGAGAAATACGTGAATGCGCTGCACAAATGCCTCACGGAACAGCTCGGTCAGCACAGCCCCGCCATCCGAGCGGTCTGTCTCGTCGGAGAGAGGCCGAGCGAAACGAACGAGCGGACACTGAAGGCGATGGAGGCCGTAGGCGGACGCGTGATGACCTACGGCGAGATGATCGCCCAGGCAGAGGCCGGATATGCCGATTATCTGGAAAGCGATACCAAGGTCGGCAAGATCGCCCAGCTGGTCGAGCGCCTGGAAAAGACGTTGGGATCGGGACCGGCCTCATAGCCGGCTGACGTTACGGTCTCTGGTCAGTCGTCCGCTGCCGAGGGTTGAACGTGTTCGACAGTCGTTGCAGAGAGGGACGTGAGCGGGGCGTCGAGTTCCGCCAGCCCGAGATGGGCCATGATCGCCCGTCCGATGACCTGGCCCAGGACGGGCGGCACGGCGTTCCCTATCTGCCGTCCCTGGTTGGTAAACGTGATTTCATCGCCCGGCTTCGTGAATTCGTAAGTCTGCGGGAAGGTCTGGAGGAGGGCCCCTTCACGCAGGCTCAGTCCCCGGTCCTGTGTCGGATGGACGAAGCGGCCGGTCCCTATGTTGTAGAACTGGGTGGTCATCGTCGGGGACGGGAAGGCGGGGTCGAGTCGCCCATAGACGGACCCGTACGTCGCCCCGCTCGGTTTCTTGTGGCAAGCGAGCCGCAGGTCATCGTGCCAGTCCGCCCAAGTTCCTCCTGGGCGTGACGCCTTCGCACGGGCCAGGTTCTTCTCGCCCAGTCTGAAAGCCTTATGGAGCGGGTCGCGCGGGTCCGTCTGGCCGTTTTCGAGGGTAGGGAGTCCCTCCAGCACTGCTCCGGCCGTGGGGTACTCCTTCTTCGAGAAGAGCTTCCGGGGCAGTTCCACGCGGCCGCTCTTGGAAGCGAAGAGCACCAGACGGCGGCGGGCCTGTGGGATACCGTAGTCGGGGCCGAAGACCTTGTACTCGCAGACCTCGTAGCCGGCCTGCTCCAGACGCGCCTTGAACTCGGCATAGACAGGAAACTTTCCTTTCGTGGCGAGCCGCACGACGTTTTCCATGCTCACCACGTCGGGCTGCACTTCGAGAATCAGTTCCAGGAACGCGCGTAGCGGCTGCCATTCCTGCTCCAACTCGGCCTGCTCCTTGCCGATCTTCGTCTTCGCGGCAGCTGTAGAGTACGGCTGACACGGTGCGCAGCCGACCAGCACCCTGATGCTGTCCGGAGGGTAGTGTGCCTCCAACTCCCGGGCCGTGAGTTCGGTGACGTCCTTCGTATGGAACGCTGCTCCCGGGTTGTTCTTCTCGAAAGCGTAGCTGCAGTCCTTCTCGAGATCGTACCCGGCGACCACACGGACGCCTTCGTGGCCGAGACCGTAGGTGAGGCCACCGACACCGCAGAACAGATCGACGGCGACCACAGGCCGGTCACCGTTCCGGTTTCGGAAATTTATGGGTTTGGGCATGGGCATCATCTCACTGGCTGCGACTATAGAACATTCCGGAACGACGCCATGCAGGACTCCCGGCCCTCGGAGGTCCTGTACGGTCTGCGTTATTTTACCGTCATGGCCGACAAGCTCTCGCGGGAACAGCGCAGCGCCCTGATGGGCCGTGTCCGCCAGCGCGACACCGCTCCCGAGCTCGCCTTGCGTTCAGCCCTCCACCGGCGTGGACTGAGATTCAGGAAGAACGTCAAAGGCCTGCCCGGCTCGCCGGACATCGTCTTCACGCGGATCAAGGTCGCCGTGTTCGTCGACGGCAACTTTTGGCATGGCTACGATTTCGACGCCTGGAAGGACAGGCTCCAGCCATTTTGGCGGGCCAAGATCGAACGCAACATCGAACGGGACAGGCAAAACGGGACGGATCTCGAAGAGCTGGGTTGGCAGGTCGTCAGGATCTGGGAAAAGGACATCAAGAAGAGGTTGGACGAGGTGGCCGAAGAAGTGGCCGCTGTGGTGGAACTCCGGCGCGGCCGGTAGAGGCAGGCACACCTGTTCGCCTCGTCGGGAGGCCACCGGGTCCGGGTGGCCCGGCCCGCGCGCGGGATCCGGACCTCCATGCGGCGAGAGCGGGGTTCCGGCCTGCTATGGAGCAGGGGAGAGGATCCGCCGGTCGACCAAGGCACGGAGGTGTCGGGCCAGACGGAGTGGTTGACGTCCTCCGCTGACGAGGACGCCCAGTTCCATGTTGCGCCACATGGCCGCCCCCGTGAGGTTCGCGCTGGTCACGAAGGCGGTCCGGCTGTCGGCGACGGCGCATTTGGCATGGATTTTTCCCCGTGGTCCGCTCGTTCCCGCACCGTTCCAGACGTAGACGGCCGCGCCCGGCACTGCGCTCCGCATCGCCGTGACGCAGTCGCTGTCGAGACTGCCTCCCAGGGCGACCGGCGCCTCCAGGACGATGACGACGTCTACCCCCCGCCCCACCGCCCTCCGGAGGGCGGCGGCCACGGACTGGACCTCGTAGGCGACGAAGCTGACGATCTGGAGCGTCGCTCGGGCACCGTCGATCAACTGCACCAGGACGATCTCGGTTCGCCTGATGGGCACCTCCTCCGTAACCGGGCCGGTCCATACCAGGTCGATACTCTCACGCTCCCGCAGGTCTTCGGCGGTGACGGCCGCCGCCCGGAGAGCCGAAGCGAGCTCGGCCGGCGACACGTCCGAGACGGACCAGGCGACGTACAGTTCCCGCTCGGCCGCCGAGGCACCCTGTGGGGTGGCGCACACGGCTCCGCCTTCGGCCCGGCCGGCCAGCCGCTCGACATGGCCAGCGGGCATTTCCCGGACGACGGCGGCTACGGCCCGCCAGAGGCGCAGGTCCTTCACTCGAAGTAGCCGGCGTCGCGACACTCGAAGGTCGGTCCCAGCAGCGCGCGGTCCAGGTAACGGTTTCCGCGTTCGCAGGAGGTCTCCGCCACGAACCCGCAGGCATGGCAGCTGGCCGAGTGCAGGGACCGGTCCGCGCCGGGATCGTGTTCGGAGCACAGCGGATCCGACGAACAGACGTAGGCGCGCTGGAGGGCCTGGCGCAGGATGCGCCCGAGATTCTCGGGTTTGCCCAGTTCGACCAGGCCGCCCAACGTTCCGTCGGAATCGGCGGCGGCGGTGTAGAGCAAGATCCCCGCCATGGGAGCGGCCGGGGCGTCGCTGGCGTAGATGCGCTCGCGGATGCTGGCGGCGTTGTAGCCGCACTCGAGGGCGAATTCCCGGATCAGCAGGTGGGAGAGGGTGTGGAGCATGGCGTAACGGACGCCGGGATAGTGGGCCTCGGGGTCGAGCTTCCGGCTGGCCCGCCACCCCCGGTGCCCGGCGAACAGGCGGGCGTCCCGCCCTTCGACGGCGGCCCGTAACGTCCAGGAACGGACGGCTTCCTCGTCGAACCGAATGAACACGCCTTCGCCGTGCACCTCGTTTGCCGGAATCCACTCCGGAGGCCGGCGGCTCAGGCCCGCGACCCGCTCTCGGCCGCTCTCGTCGAACACTTCTTCGGGAGAGTCGACACGCGTGAATCCGAGCAGGGCATTCACTTCCCGCAGCCGCTTGACGAGCGAGACCGACGCGAGATGTGCGGCGTAGCGCGGCGGCGGGGCGATCCGCTCGGCGAGGAAGTGCGGCCACCCGCCCGGGACAGTCGTCGGCGACGTCAGTACCTCCCACTCGGGCCGCTTCATCTCCTCCTCGGTCACATGGCCCTCCGGCCCCGGCGGGCCGGCAGTGCGGCGGACGAGCGCTTCCCACACGTCCCCCACGTCCAGGTGGTCGATGTACGGAAAGCGGCCCTGTCGCCGGAGGACCTTGAGGATGCCCCGGAGCTCGCCCTCGTCCTCGGCGTCTTTGATCTCCTCCCACGCCTCCTCGACGAACTGTGCCACCGGCGTCTCCGCGAGGGGGATGGCGAGGGCCGACAGGGTGACGGGGAACCAGGCGTTGGTCGCCCCCAGGATCACCGGCCTGGCCTGTTCCCCGCACGGTTCCTCGTCGAAGGCGTCGAGGTGGGGATGTCGGCCTCGGCAGGCCGGGAGGGTCTTCTTGCCTTCCTCGCCGAAGGCGAAGACCAACGAGCGTGCCGTCTCGCAACTGTCGCACCGCACCCACAGGTTTTCGGTCTGCAGCGACGCGCCGCTCTCGAAGAACCGGAGGGTGCCCTTGCAGGCCGTCGGGCCGCCGTGGACGAACCAGTGCCACGGAAAGTCGTCCAGGTGGCCTCTCGTGCAGGCCAACAGGAACCGTGCCGGGACCGCGTCGGACTGCTTCGCCGTGCCGGTCGCCTTCTCGCAGTTCGGGTGCACGAAGCGCGTCCGTTCGGGCGCATAAGGAGCCGGGATGAGCTTGAACAGTCCAGAGTCGTATTCCGCCAGCAGACCGCATTTCACGCAGCGCAGCCAGCGGGGGAAGGGGCGGACGGGCACGCCCTGCAGGGCTTCGGGAGACAGGGGGGCGACGTCCTCGCCCGCGATCGGAGGGCGGCGCAGGCTGCCGACCTGTGCTCCGAGTTCCTGCCGCACGGCCGCCAGGAGGCGGGGCTCGTCGATCTCCGCACAGAGCCCTTTTTCCCAGTGGCCGAGGCCCATCGTGAGTACGGAGAGGTTCGGCAGGTCGACGAGCGCTCCCGGTCCATAGGTCCAGAGGAGTTGGCTGGGGCGTACGGATCCTACGGCGGCATCGGTCTTTGCGGTCATTCTCTCTCTCCTGGCCGTCCGGATACGGACGGCGTGCGCCAGGCCGGCCCGTCGTCCACCTTCGACTGGCTCATGATCAGACGGACACCGGGCTCGACTTCGCGCAAGGAGGTCGGCGCGGTGAAGAGTTCCCAGGCGCCGAGGCCCGGCCTGGACAGGAGTGGCGCGACCGTGCCGCCGCCCTTTTCGTAGCCCAGCTCCCGTCCGGGCCGCGCCGCTTCATGTACCCAGCGGTCGAAGCGGTGGGCGAGCATGTCGCCCGTGTCCGCTTCGACCTCCGTGCTGCCCGTGACGTTGCCTGCGCGCCCCTGGACGGCGGCCCGGGCGGGAGCGATCTCGGTTCTCGCGAGGTGGTCGAGCCGGCCCGCGCCCGTATTCGGGTTCAGCGGCGCCTGACCGAGGCGCAACATGCTCACCAGCGTGCCGGTGAGGCCACGGTCCATGGCGCGTGGCGCGAACGGGGTCACGGACTGAGCTTCGACGTGCTTGTAGAAAGTCGCGTGGTAGTGCTCGAAGGTCTCGTAATGCGACAGGTCGCGTGGACGCGACCACGCGAGGGCGGTGACGACCAGGCCGGGGAAAGAGCGGCCTACGCGGCTGGTGGCCTGGATATATTCCGCAGTGGTCTTGGGCTGACCGTTGACGGCCATCAGGCCCAGACGGTTTATGTCGACGCCCACCGACAGCATGTTCGTCGCCAGGACGATGTCCACCGAGTGGTCCTCGCCCTTACCCCACTTGGCTTTGTGTTTCACTTCGAGCCGGTCGAGCGTCGCAGGGATCTTGCGGCTGGAAATGCGGGAAGTCAGCTCTTCCACTTCGCGGACCCCGCGTTGCCTGAGCCCCGGGCGGCCGATGCGGCTCATCTCGACCCGGTACGAGCGGGTCTGCACGTCGTCTTCCGCCAGGCGTTTCATGCCGCCCAGGTCACGCAGGGAGTTGAAGTACCCGACCAGGGTCATGTACGGGTCGGCCTGCTGTCCGAAGCGGTCGAACAGCGCCTGTCCCGCCGTCAGGAGCGCCACGTAGATGCGGATGAGCATCGCCGGCTTCGAACTCCCCGGCGCGCAGATCCCCAGATAGAGGCGCCCGGGGACGTCGGCGACGTCCCGGCGCACCGAGAAGTAGTTGTCCTCCACGTCCACGCCGTGGGGCGGAAAAACGGTCACTCGGCGCAGGAACACGTTGTTGACCTGCTCTGCGGCCTTCCGGACGGTGGCAGTGGACGCGATGACCTTGGGCCGGACCGTCCGGCCGTCCAGTGTCCAGGAACACAGCGCGTCGATAGCGGTCTCGTACAGCCCGACCATCGTGCCGAGCGGGCCGCTGATCAGGTGGAACTCGTCCTGGATGATCAGGTCCGGGGGCCGCAACGGGACGATCTTCCGGACGGTGGTCTTCGGCAGCCTGCCTTTCGGTGCGTGGGTCCCGCTGCAGTCCGGTACGTCCGGCCATATCAGGCCGTGACGCGGGCATTCCTCGTCGGCCCGGCCGAAGAGCGTGCGGATCGCGCCGCGCCACGCCATCAGCGCGAACTTGTCGACCGTCGCGATCAGCATGCTGGGCGGGCGCCGGTAGATTTCTTCGTCCACGACGACCACCGGTAACCCGGGACTGTCGTCGGCGTCTTTCGAGAAGCGGCACGGAGTGTCGCTCAGGCTGTCCGAGCAGTAGATGCGTGTCCTGCTCTGGTCGAGATCCACCACGACGTCCCGCTTCGGGTCGATCGGGGAGCCGCACCAGGGGCAGGTGGTCAACTGTGCCGGCGTGGAGCCGGTACCGAGGTTGCCGTCACGCTCGTCCTTGATGGACTTGTGGCTGTCCTTGGTGGTGTTCGGCGTGCTCTTCATCCCCACCCACAGCCCGATGCCGAACGGATGGATCCCCCACTTGGCGGAATCGGCCGTGCGCAGGACCTCCATCGCGCAGACCAGCGTGGTCGCCCGCTGGAACTGCTGCAGCGTCAGCAGACGCAGGGTGTAGCGCATGATCACCGTCAGGCCGCGCGTTCCGTCGAGACCCCCGAGATCGCCCTGGAGACGGCGGACCGCCATCGCGAACGCCGCCACGCCGAGATAGGCCTCCGTCTTGCCGCCGCCCGTCGGGAACCACAGCAGATCTGCCTCGGCTTCCAACGTGGAGGTCCGGTCCGGATGCGACGGATCGGCGAGGGAGGGGAGAGAGAGCAGGACGAACGCCAGCTGGAACGCCCGCCAGGAACGGTTGCGCGGATCGGCGTCCACCGCTGCGAGATCCGGCGTGCCGCCGCGCCGCCGCTGCAACGCCCAGATGCTGTGCACACGCTGGTCGGCCATCGCCAGGTTCGCGAAGCGGAACGCTTCGAACGCCAGGTCGTCCTGTTCGAGCACCCGGACGCCCTCCCGCAACCGGGCGAGAACACCATCACAGCGCGTGAGGGCGTCGGCCGCCGACACGTTCCAGTCGTCCAGCGAGGGATCGTGTGTGGCGGTACCCGGGGCGAGCTTCGCGCGTTGCCGCCCTATCCACGCCGCATAGTCGTCCGTGAAGGCCGTGAGGCCGGTGACCAGATCTCCGCGTTCCATGGCCGCCAGGCGCCGCATGTCCAGCAGATCGGCCGGGACGTCCGGCCCGAGCGCAGGGGTTTCCGTGACCGGTACCTCGAACGCCGGAACCACACTCGTGCGCACCTCTACGGCCCGCTCACGGTCTTCGGGGTCGACCGTCGCCGTCACGGACGTGTTGTGTCCCACTGCGAACTCCACCTGGCGGCGGTACAGCATTTCCAGCGCCTCGCGCTCTTCGTCCGCACCGTCGGCTTCCAACGGCGGCCGCCGACGGAATACCGACTTCCCGGCGAGGTCGCGCACCGTGAGCTCCGGCTGGAACAGCCAGGCGACGTCTTCCTGCGAGGCCGGTTTCGACTGCATGTTCACCAGGAACAACGTCACCAGCCGCTCCTTCCCGTTCGGCGACCAGCGGACGCGGGCGTCCACGACCACCGAGGGCCACGACGGATCGGGGGTCATCGGCGCGGCATCCCCATCGAGATCCAGGGGCAGCACCAACTCGCCCCCCATCGGCACGCGCTTCCAGACCCGCGACGGCTTTCCGGTCTTCTCGGTGACGTGACGTTCGCTCTCCCGTCGCTCGTAGCGGCCCCAAGAGGCCCGGACCGTGAGGTGGGTCGTGTCGTCCGCCACACAGAAGGTCAGCCCCATGGACGAAGGGACCAGGGAAGCGTTGGTCGACGGATCGAGCTCGGCCGGCTCTTCTTCGACATCCCGGCGTCCCGACGTCTGTCCGAATTCCTGGCCCGGGTCGGACGCCACGCCCTCCCGCAGGCGCAGGTCGGGTTGCGCCTCCCCGGCTTCTTCAGGTGCGTCCGACACCACGTAGGGCAGGGAGTCGCGCGGCGCGAGCTTCCCGACGAGGTAACGGTCCCTCACGCCCATGTCCGGGATTTCTTCCTCCGGCCCTTCCGCCGGACCGAGCAGGTCGTCCTCGAATGCCAGGCGCATCAACGACCGCAGGTACGCCTGGTCTTCCACCACCGGCAGAGCGTCGAAACCGCTGCCCGTACAGCCCCGCAACGCGCCCTCGAACACGGACCATTCCAACCTTTCGAGCGGCGACGTCGTGGCCGCGACGCCGATCCCGGCGGCCTCCAGCGACGGCTCGGATTCCACGTCCGTCTCGGCGTCGAAATACACCACGGTCCTTCCAGGCAGGCCACGTAACCGGAACACGCCCGCGAACTTCAGGACACGCTGTTCCCCACCGACCGCTTCCACGATCGCCAGCCCGTCGCCTTCTGCGATATCGCGGTAGTTCTCCAGTCCGCCGGGAAGCTCCACGCCGTGCTCGCGGAGGTTGACATGGTCACCGAGCAAGACGGTCCATGCGCTCGGCACCCTGGGTGGACGGACCTGCTTTTTCTCGTTCGTCTTCGTCATCGCTCTCCCTGTCGCTGGAACTTGTATTCGGTGCCGCGCTTTTCACCCTGCCGTTGCACGGTCCCTTCAGCCAGTAGCGTGTCGATCACCGCTTTCCAGTCGGCTTCCGACAGGCCGCTTTCCCTGAGGATCTCCGCTTTCTTGAACCAACGTCTGCTTCGCTGCAGCACGGAAAGGACGGCGGACTGGGCCGCACCTGACATCCTCGGCGGCTCGGGCGTAGACATGTCGAAGAGCGTCGAGCCCGTGTGGATCGGTTTTCCTTTGGATGGAGACTTGGTCTTGGGTTTTTGCGGCAACTGCGCCGCCGCCTGTTCGCTGTCGTAGCGTTCCTTGTTCAGGGAGGCGAGGCGTCTGAGGAGTTCCAACCGGGCCGATTCGCTGATCGTGAACCGGGTCCGGTCTTCGGCGGGGAGGTAACCGACGTCATGGAAGCCGTGACCGAGGTCGACGTCGCCGAAGCCGTAGAGCATTTTCAAACGCTCGTCGACGGCGACGTGGACATCTCGCAGCGCCGAGATCTCGGGGCCGATCTCGGACGGATCATGGAGGCGGTTGTATATGCCGGTGAGACCCACGTCGAAGACCTCGTGTGCCCGTCTGCGCGCGGCTTTCAGGCGCTCGCCAAGTGAAAACAGTTCATCGGCCTTGAGAATTTCCGGGAAGGGAAATGTTTCAAAGCAGTCGGTCGGCGTGTAGCGCATCCGGGTTTCCAGTGACGAGCTGTATTTCCAGGCCCAGACCGTGTGGAAATTCGAGTTCAGGAGTGCGTAGCTGGCGTGGTCGGAAAGACTGATGATCCCCAAAGCATTCGAAAAGATCTGGTCCGAGTGACAAAGTTCGAACGTAGGATATTTCGTCGCCTGTGTGGCGAAGGCTAAGACTGCTTGGAAGTCGACATTATTCTGTGTCCATCCGGATGGATGAGTCCAGAATTTTTTACCACGTCCGATGGCATGGTAGAGACCTGGCCGCTTTTCGGCGTGTATCCACCACTTTTCAGGTAATGGTGTACGCAACGCAAATTTTCCTTCCTCATTTAGCCTTTGTCTCTCACCTTTGACATCACGCTCAACGATTCTCAACACCTCGACATAATCTTTTGCAACTTTGCCTGGAAAGTCTAGGGGTACACTCCCCTCTTTCAGCCAAAGACGCTGCCGTCTCGGATCCGCATCTACCCAGTATCCCGTGGCATCCCGATCCAGGGGCCAGTCCCAGAAATTGATTACCCAGCGCGAGGCGGCTTGTCGTGGATGGGACGTGAGATCGTCACCTGTGAGATATGGGTAGACGACATCGGCGGAAGCCGGATTTTGCTCTAGAAGTTGCTGAGCCACCACCTCGGACAACACGAATCCCATCCCCAAGGTGATTGATCCCTGAAACGATTTCCCGGAGTTGGATGCGAGTGAGAGCGCTTTTTTATCGTCCTCATCGGTGAGGAAGGAGGAGATGAAAGTAACCTCTTCGCCCGATAAGCTCCGCACACCCTGCCATTCGCCTCGGATCATGTGGATCCGGCTCGTGACCACCGCTGCGGCCCCGGGCCAGGGCTCGTTCGGATGCGCCTCGTAGACGAGTGCACCCTCGTTGAGCAGAGGGGTCAGGCCGACCTCCCTGGTGTCGCCCTCGGCGATGGTGTTCACCGCCAGGAGACCGGCTGTCCCACCGTTCCGGAGCAGCCCGAAGCACGACAGGAAGAAGTAGGCGACGAGGTCGGCCGAGCCTTTTCGGCCTGACGCGACATACTTCACCAGGTAGTCCCTGAACGCGGTACCCATGGCCCCCGTGATCTTCTGCCCGCCCAGGAACGGCGGGTTCCCGACGAAGGCATCAAAACCGCCGTTGTCGCGCGCGAACACTTCGGGAAATTCCAGTGGCCAGTGGAAAGGTGTACGGCGGGATGCGCCGGCCGGCAGGTCGACCGAAAGGGCACGGTCCGCCCGTTGCGTGACCGCCAGTTCACCTCGGGCTTCGCCTTTCAGCATGGCGTCGACTTCGTTGACGAGGGACAGGCGCGCCGCTTCCAGATCACCCTTGTTCGTGGCGTGCCGCATGGACTCACCCACCAGGGCGTCCGCCGCCAGTTCGGGTCTCCTGAGGACTTCCCGGGCTTCCCGGTCCAGGGAGGCCATCGCTTCGACGTCGCGGATGTCCCGCAAAGGAATAGCCCGGAGTCGCCCACGCAGGGCGACCGCACGGGTCAAGGCTTCGCGCACCCCACCGGCAAAGACGTAACGGTGCGAGCCGGGCGTGGGATCGAGATCCATTTCGACGAGCTGGTCGAGGTCGCGCAGCCCGAGCAGGCTGTTGCCGTGCCGGAGGTTGTGGTCGAGGAACCCGAAGGGGCGGTTCTTGGCCAGCGTGACCAGCCAGACGGAGAGCTTGGCGAGTTCGACGGCGACCGGATTCACGTCGACGCCATACAGGCAGCGTTCCGCGACGAGGCGACGGGCTTGCAGCAGCCGCTCTTCCGAATCGGTCGCCAAGGGTTCCGCACCACCGAGTTCGGGCAGCACCTCGCCTTCGGCCGTCACGGCCTGCCCTTCCTCTTCGGCATCCAGCCACGACTGCACGACGCGGTCCGCCAGCCAGCGACAGGTCTGGACGAGGAAGGCACCCGAACCCATAGCGGGATCGCAGATTTTGAGGTCGAGGAGTTCGGCGGCGCTCTTCAACCTCCACTCTCCTCTCGGCCTTCCTTCGGACGGACCTATGTAGGCGAGGGGTTCGAGCGTGGTCGCGACGATGCGTTCGGTGAGCGCTTTCGGCGTGTAGTGGGCGCCCGTGGCACTGCGGTCGCTGCCGCCCGTAACCGCGAACGCACCTTCCTGATAGACCAGCGGCTCGCCCCAGGGATCGGTGCGGAGCACGTTCGCGAAGGGGAGGAGCCGGCGAGCGAGTTCCTCGTGGCCGCCCGCCCGCCGCAGACGGCGTCTCAGGTCGTCCGGTACGTCCCGGTCGAGCAGCCGGGCCAACGTGGTTTTCCCGGCCTCGGTGGTGCGGCCGGTCAGTTCGGCCAGGACTTCGACGAGACGGGCACGTCCATCCAGGCCGGCGGATTCCAGGCGTGCGAGAGGAACGTCGGGAACCTTCTTCTGGCCGGTGCCTTCGAGACCGAGGGTGATCTCGGGAACGCGGGATACGGTGCGCTCCAGCAGACCTTCGTAGACGTGGCCGATCTGTTCGACGTCCAGGGCGCGGTACGAGAGCGTCTGCGCACCTTCTTGGCCCTTGATCCGTTGCAGGGCGTCTAGGAGCAGGAGGACGGTGCGGTTGTCGATGGGTAAGGGATCGGCCGCCGTGTCGCGCCAACCCGTGCCTGCGGGACGGCCTTCCAGAAATGGGAACCGATCGGGGTCGAACAGCGAGCCGCCGAGGGCCGGAAGACGTAGGGTTTCATGGTCCACACCGGCGTACACGGCGCGGAACACGGCGAGCAGGCGGCTCCAGGCGTCGAACCGGCGTTCGAGGACACCGTGTCCGTCACGCTCGTCCGTTTCTTCCAACTGCGCGCGTAGTGTCGAGACCGCGTAATACCCGTCCCATACGGGTTCACCCAGCAGGAGCAGGCCGCGTTCCTCGGCGCTGAGGACGAACACCAGCCGCATCATGACGGTCAGGCCCGCCTCGTACAGGGCGCGCTCGGTGACACCTTTCAGGAGCGCGCCGCCCCGGTCACGGTCCGCGCGGTCCAAGGCCCGGACGAGCACTTCGACCGCCCGCGCGACCTGGGTGCCGAGGGTCCCCGTGACGTCGTCCTTGGCGTCCGCCGAACGGTCTACGATGTCCATGAAGGTCTTCTCGGGCGGCCCGAACATGGTGCGTGCCTGCAAGAAGGTGTAGAAGGCGCGGAGGGTGACGGGTTCGAGCCACCACAGGCGGGCGTACCAGGTGACGGTGCCGACCACGCTCCCGGGCGGGGCATCCACCAGCGTCCACCGTTCACCGTTCGTGACCAGGGCCGATCGGACGCCTTTGGCCCGGCACCAGGCGGTCGCCAGGTCCAGGGAAGACGTGGCCTGCCGTGAGGCGCGGTCCAGCGGCGAATCGGGGGGCAGGACGAACACCGCGAGTTTCGGGAGCCCTTCTGTCCGGCCGAGCAACCACCCGGGCCGCACGTCTTCCCCGGAGTCGGGGAGGGTATGCGTCCACGCCTCGTCGCCGGTCTCGACCGGCTTCAGGAGGTTGGCACGGTATTCGAGCAGCTCGGTCAGGACGAGACCGATCCACTGGCCGTGCAGGGCGGACAGTTGCGGATCCTGCTCGTCGACCGCGTCGCGCCATTCCTCCCAGGCGCTGCGTACGCGTTGCCGCTCCGACGTGTCGATGCTGTCGAAGCTCTGCGGATAGGCTTCGCCCAGCACCTTCGGCGCGAGGTAGAGGCCTGAGGTCTCCACCAGCGAGAGCCAGTCGTGGACCGCTTCGATCCGTGTCGCCGAAGTCACCGTCTTTCTCCGGTCGGGTGCCCAGGAACGAGGAAGACGACCGCGACCGGGAAAGTGCGTTCGGTCGGATCGGCGTGTCGCCGCTGGACGGCGGCCAGTTCGCGTTCCCGCTCCTCGGGGATACGCTGCAGCCGGTCGGTAAGGGCTTGCCGATCGCGCTTCAACTGTTCCTGCTCGGGAAAACTGAACAACAAGGGCATCATGGGCTCCTCACGGTCGATCTCGGCGCGCAGGGCCTTCTCGAGATCGTCGAGTACACCGACCACATCGGCGATCTCCTGCTCCTTGCGGAGATTCAGGGTGTTCCTGAGCGACTGCAGTCGATCGGTCGATCTCGCCCTCACGGCGGAGCGGACAGCGCCCTCGTGCTTCGTGAATCGCTCGGCCAGAGCAGCGAACAGAGCTTTCTCAGGAGTGTAGGGCACGGAACCGTCCATCAGCTCTTTCATCCTTCCCACCGGCAGACGGTCGAATCGGTCGTCGCGCAGCTCCCCGCCGGAGAGCGTCAGTTCCTCGTGCAGTCGGCGGTGGTCTCCACCGGTGATCAGCAGGCGTGACCAGACCTCCACGACTGGACGCTCCAGCCCGGGACTCGTCCGCACGGCGACGCGGTGGAGCCGCTTGCTCTCTTCGAGCGACCAGACCTCCGCCCGCAGGAGCCGCAAGGCCAGCTGCACCAGATCGTGCTCGAGATGGGCGAGAACGACGTCGTCGCGCCCTTTCGCCACGGCGTGGTCGAACGTGACGGGACGGCGGTCACCCGTGAAGGGATGGTGCAGGCCGGTGCTCGCCCGGTCCCAGGCGCCGGTGAGTTCGGGAATCCGGAAAACGCCGTCGGCCGGGGCACCGGCCAGGGCAGCCGCGACGAGGGGGGGTTGTCCGTCGATTTCCAGCGCCAGCGCCACGGCCCGACCGACACGCTCGGGAGTGAGGCCGAACTCCTCGCGCGAGGCGACCAGCCGTTCATGCAGGTCCGTGACGCGTTTCCGGAGGTCGCGCTCGAACGCCAGGGTGCCTTTCCGGACGCGGCCGGCGGTCTCCGCATCGCTCGTGTCGAGCGTCCGGGTAGAAGTGCTCTTGAGCATCGCGTTCTCTATCTGCCGCGCGAGCACCGGCCCGACACTGCCGAGATCTTTGCGGATCTCCTCGACCTTCTTCGCCGCCCGGAACAGGAACTCCGAGTCGTCGTCGTCCCGGGCCGAAGGATCGGATTTTCCCACCGGGTGCCAGATCAGGACTTCCGAACTCTTCTGACCGTGTCGGTCGATCCGCCCGTTGCGCTGCTCCATCACGTTCGGGTTCCACGGAATTTCGACGTGGATCAGGTAACGGCACCAGTTCTGCAGGTCGATCCCTTCGGAGGCGGCGTCCGTCGCCAGTAGGATGCGCACCGGCGAGATGTGCGGGTCGGCCTGGAAGGCCGCCTTGACCACCTCACGCTCGTCGTGCGGAAGGCTGCCGTGCAGTTCCATGAGCCTTTCTCCGCCGAATCCGTGCGTCGCGAGGATTTCTTTGAGCCAGGAGTGTGTGGCCCGGAACTCGGTGAAGAGGATGACCCGCTCGCCGTTCCATACCCCCCCGGGCCGCAGGTGAACTTCCAACCAGTCGAGGATGGCGCGCGCCTTCGCGTCGGGACGGCTCTTCGCGCGCTCGGCCCAGTCCGCCATGCGGCGCAGTAGATTCTCCTGTTCGGACGTCGCCGCCGGGACCAGGCGGGTGGCGGTCCGCGCAGCCCCTTCGAGCGCCTCCTCGGCTTCGAGGTCGTCGGCGTAGTCTTCCTCGGCCCGCTGGACCGCGCGGCGCAGGATGCCTTCCTCGAACCTGTCCACGGCACGTTCACGCTCCTGGCCGAGCCCGCTGCGGTGTACGGCCAGGGTGTTCGCGAAGGCCCTCGGAGACGAGAAGAGCCGCTTTTTCAGCAACTTGAGTACGAAATGCACCGCATAACCGGAGACCGACCCCTTGACCGACTCCACCCGGCTGCGGCCGTACTGCGCCAGCAGCTTGTGCACGGCCCGTTCTTCCTCGTCGTAGGCGACCTCCAGAGCGAGCAGTTGCCGTTCTGGGTAGATGCGCTTCCCGTCGGCGTCCACGAGGTCGGACTTCAGGCGGCGGACCATGATCCGCTGCAGTTGCTGGGGATCGGGTTCGACCGTACGCGAGAAGCGCTGGTCGTCCAGCAGTTCGAGGAGCGCCGTGAAAGATTCCTGGTACCCGTTGTGGGGGGTGGCGCTCAAGAACAGACGGTGTTCGAAGTGGGGCGTGAGCTTCCGGATCAGTCGGGTACGGCGGCTGTCCGTCGCGTATTTCCCGCTGCCGCTGGGGGCCACGTTGTGCGCCTCGTCGACGACCAGAATGTCGAACTTGCGCGGCAGGGTAGGCGTCGGTGGGAGGGCGTCGTTCAGCCAGCGGAGGGCTTCGCCGCCCTTCATCCAGTCCACCGACGCGATCAGCCTGGGGTACGACGTCCACGGGTTCGCCTGGATGCCTCTCTTCCGGCGCAGTTCGCGCACGTATCCCGTGTCGACGATCCGGAATTCCAGGCCGAACTTTTCACGCATCTCGCTCTGCCATTTCAGCTGCAACGAGGCCGGACAGACGACCAGCACCGTCCTGGCGCGGTGGCGCAGGAGCATCTCCTGGATCACCAGACCGGTTTCGATCGTCTTCCCGAGACCGGTGTCGTCCGCGATGAGCAGGTTCACACGGGCCATGTCCACGGCCCGTGCCACGGGATCGAGCTGGTAGTCCTCGATACTCGCGCCGCTCCGGAACGGTGCCTGCAGGAGCTTCCGGTCGGCGTTCGTCGCCGCGCCCCACCTCACTGCGTCCAGGAAGGCGTCCAGGTCAGCCGCGTCGTCCCAGTCGGTGATGCTGGGAAGGCCTGCCCGCTCGATCACGCGGCTGCCCGGCTCCAGACCCCAGACGACGTCTATCTCCTCACGCGCGCCGTCCTCGTCGACAGACGCCAGATGGACGAGCGCGGTTCCGGTGTCGTCCATCGTCGACGTCTGGACGTCGCCGACCACCCAGCGTCGGCGACGGACTTCGACCAGCTGGCCGGGTTCAGGAATCATCGGCGGGCGTCTCCGGCCTGTGGATGCTGCATTTCGACAGGTTAGTACAGTCCTTGCCGTCATGCCGCCGAACTTGGGCTCGTGCCGTCGGCTTACGGCGAGAGATCCCAGGCCTGAGTTTCGTATGCAGCCCGACGCGTCCATGGCCGAGCTCACATGGGCGTGGCCGGGAGTGTACCGAGGTCGGTTTCGGAAGTGTGGGCGATGCCCAGACCCCGCCTGAGATCACCCGTGGCATGCGCGCTTTCGTGCGATCACAAGGGCTAGATGTGCTTGTGGAAAGCGACATGTCGACAGCCGCGACCTCCGCAGGTGATAGGCCGCTCACTGCTTCGTCCAAGTGTCCACTTGACGCCGCCGTCTTGGGCGGCTGCCCACACACGTTGCCGTCCTTCCAGTGGACGTTTCCCAGGTGATCGGTGATCGCAGACGCCAAAGCGGCCCACGTCCGGGTGCTGATAGCCGCTGCCAGAGGCGACTCGAAAATCTCTACGAGGCGAACGGCAGTGTCACGACACTGCCGTTCGTTAGTTCTGACAGTGCGAAGGGTCCCACGCCCCGGCACAGATGCCGATGGACAGCGAGAGCGTGTGGGACGTTCTAAACAACGACGACCTGACCGAGGAAGGTATGTGCCCACCTCACTCGGTCAGGTCCGAACATGACGGAATCCCTGACGAGTGGGGGGCTCGGAGCTCAGAAGAGTTCGAAGCCGCAGGCCCGGATAGCCTCGTCGACCCGGGTCCAGTTCAGCCCGATTTCCGGATCGTGGTCGCGCTCTACATTCGCCAGCACAGTACGAGCTTGGGCGTCAGTCAAATCCGCTCTAGTCTGGACGTCGTGGATGTTCCAAACCAGGGCTATGGCGTCACCGCGCTGAAGTTCGGCCTCCAAGCCCCTCGGTGTAAGGGCGTGTTCCTGATGCTCGCTCATCGAAAACCTGTCTGCGGCTGAAAGCCCTGGTCTTCGGACCTGGGGAGGAAGCCGCCGTGGCTCACCTCGGGTTGCATGGGAGAAATCGTCTTGCCGTACGGGCGTTTCGAAGAAGTGGCGGTAAAGTCCATCCTCCCCGTCCTCCTTCGCGGTAGGAGAAGATACCGTCAACCCGTATGAAAATTCATCCGAAGTGAGCTGCCGATCCATGTCGGGGTGAGGTCTCCGGCACGTGTGGGTACCCAACCTCACGCTGGAAGACGAACCGGTCTCAGGCATGACGCAGGTGAGGCCGAACAGACTGTCGGAGATCGGTGTACTGGAGTTCTACTCCATCAAGGCGACGTGGCAGACGGTCAGGAAAACCACGCCTTCAACCCTTGTATGGCCTTTCGGGCGCCCGCATTCCCAGCCATTCCACCAAGAAGGCCGCCGATCACGGTTCCCACGCCAGGGAAAATCGCAGTCCCCAGCGCAGCGCCTGCCGTTGCACCCCCCCATGCACCACCTGCACCACCCGCATGCTCCAAGCCCCTGCCGGCCACCTCAAGCCCGCTCAGGTCACCCTTGGCCCAGGCCATCATGTCTTTGCCCACTTCGATCCCCGTCGCAGCTAGTGCGCCTGGTGCGCCCCCCCTGCTGAGTACTTTCAGCCCAACCCGCGTGCAGCCCGCCGTCACCGCCGTCGTCATCGCGGCTGACACGGCGCCGCCGGCTGCAGCGAGCGTGGCATCTCTGGCCACCGCGCCAGCCGCCTCCAGCGCGGACTTGTCACCATTCGTGACTGCGGCGATGTTGCTCACCATGGAAATGGCTCCACCGATGACCGCTCCCCCTTGTGCGCCGCTACGCGCCGCCTGGCCCATCTCTCCGGTGACCAGACGCGCTCCCATATTTCGACTCTGTGCCTGTTCGTAGGACAGCGGTCGACTCGCTGCATCGCCGTGTTCAACCCGCGCGGACGTGTTCTGGCTGGTATCGGCGTAATTGCTTTGTCCCAGTCCATCCACCCCACGTCTGCTGGCAAGGCCGCGCACGCCGTCGGCCTGATCCGCCGGCACGACCTTCTTCATGCCGTCGTACTTCTTGGCCGAAATGGCTTTGGTAGTTCGCGCGACCGTCTTGCAGTTCTTGACCTGTACGCGCGCCACCACCACGTCACCCTGTGTGACGTTCAGATCGGCGGCGGCCCCGCCGGTGGTGCGGTGGGCCCGGACCGTCAACCCTTTGCGAGTGGCGTCTGCATTGAAAGTGGCCTCGTGATGCACTTCGGCACGAAACCCGGCTTTCTGGGGGTTGCCCTGCCCGGTGCGGTTGATCTTCTGGAGATTCTTCAACCCTAGGCCGATCTCGGCGGCGGGAGCCACATGCTGCGCGTTCATCGCTATGGTCGCGCCGGCCATGAGATCGTGTTCAAGGCGCTCGTCTTCAGGAAAGGCATCTCCGGGTACGTATCCAGTCATGTCGACGATACGGTGCGTGTTCTGTGGACGTTCCCTACACCCGTCGGGGGTAGATCGCCCCCCCGAATTCCAGCGCCTGGCCGAGCCCCTGCTGACATCGGACAGCCCGTTTCTATCCTCAACGAAACGGTTGTCTTGGGATAGGTAAGGAATACGCACTTGCTGTCCTGTCTTTCGCCGTCAGCCCTTATCATTGGAGACACATGATCTGCCAGACCAACGAAGCCGGGCGCCGCCTCTGGACTGCCGCCGACAACCCCCGCCTCAGGTTCTTGAGGAACTGGTGATGACCACCACTCGGCAGGACGAGACGCTTGGTCATTGCCACGCCAACCTCCACCGTACGTGCGATCTGCCGCTGCTCCGGCTGGTGTCGGGGGGGCTGGATGTGTCGATCCTGATGGTGGTGGCAGTAGGTGGGGATGCGAGGGACTTGGAAGTGGACGCAGACACGGAGGCGACGCCTTAATGGAAGCAAGGCAGGAACTTTTGTTGGAACTGCTGGCCGGTCCAAACCAGCAGTTCGAGATTCCGTTGTACCAGCGCCGATATTCATGGACGGACGCCCAGCGCGCCCAGCTCTGGGCAGACGTGTTGCGGGTAGCCCAGGCCCCCGGGGGGCGCAGGCACTTCACCGGGCCAGTTGTGTTCACCCAGCCACGCTCCGGGATGGGGGCCAGTTCCCTGAACCGTTCACGCCTGATCGACGGCCAGCAGCGGATGACGACAACCACACTCTTGCTGCACGCCCTGAGCGAGCATCTGCAGGCGCATCCGGCGACAGCCGCAGCGCTGGGCAAAGAGGCTGACCGACTGCGCGCTGATTTCCTGTTCAACACGAAGTTCAACGATGATCGGCACTTCAAGCTGCGGCTGAGTCGGGCGGACGACGCCACCTTGCGGGCCGTTCTCAAGGGAGAGGACTTGCCGGAGCCGGCGGCGCGGGAAGTGCTGGCCGGCGTCGCCTTCTTCCACAAGAAACTGCAAGAGCCTGGGCTGAACGTCGCCCAAATCTGGGAGGGCCTGAATCGGCTGGAAGTCGTGCAGATCATGCTGACCGAGGGCGTCGACGATCTGGGCCTGATTTTCGAGAGTCTCAACAGCACCGGCAAGGCACTGGCCCAGGCGGACCTCATCCGCAACAACGTTTTGATGGGCCTAGACGAACAGGCCCAGAACACCCTGAGCGAGAAGCACTGGCAACCGATGGAAGAGCTGTTCGCCGAGACCGGAGACGGCAGCTATGACCGCTTCATGCGCGACTTCCTGACCCTGCGGAGCCGCAGCATACCCAACGAGAGCGAAGTCTACGAGGCGTTCAAAGCCTACCGGTCCAGCCTGCCCAGGCAGACCACCGTGACTCAACTGGTCCAGGACATCGCACAGATCGCGCAGCACTTTATGCGCATCATCCAGCCATTCAAGGAAGCGAATCCGGTGGTCAGGCTGGCCCTGGAAGATCTTGGGGCGCTGCGGCTTCAGGTGATCCAGCCGTTCGTGCTGGAACTGCTCGAAGACCGTCAGAAGGGCTTGCTGGACCATGCAGGGCTGACGCGCGCGCTGCGCCTGCTCGAATCGTTCCTGATGAGGCGGGCAGTGGTGGGCGAGCGCACGGCCCCCCTGAATCGCTTTTTTGCCACCCTGGGCCGCGATCTGCCCAAGCACGAGGATTACCTGCGGAGCCTGGAGCGGGCGTTGGTGCGCTTTCAGGACAGTGACCGCGACGGCTTCCCCAGCGACGAGGTGTTCCGCGCCGCGTTGCAGGAAGTGCCGATCTACTCCCGCCCGGTCTGCAAGCCGCTCCTGATGCGTCTGGAGCGCAAGCTCAACGAGAAAGAAACGTTCGGTGGCAGCCTGACCATCGAGCACGTGATGCCCCAGAACGCAAATCTCAGCGAGTCCTGGCGACAAATGTTGGGGGAGAACTGGCAGGAGGTTCAGGAGAAGCTCGTCCACACCCTCGGCAACCTGACGCTGACGGGCTACAACAGCGAACTGGGTGACCGCTCCCTGGCCGAGAAAAAGACCCTTCCACCGAAAGCGGGCGATACGGTGGAATCCGAGCAACCCAAGGGTTACAAGTACAGCCGCCTGCTGATGACGCGGGCCATCGCCGATGAGGCTCGGTACGCAACCTGGGACAAGGACGTCATCCAGCAGCGCGCCGCGAAACTGGCCCTAGAAGCGAACTCCCTTTTCCCCTTCCCAGCCTTCACTTCCGAAGAACTCAAGGAGTTGCGCGCAGAAGGCCGCCAGCGCAGCAAAACGCCCACCGTCGAAGGTCATCTGGAGACCAGCAGTCCGGCGCTGCGCACCCTGTTCATGAACTTTCGCTCGCGGCTGCTGGCCCTTGATCCTCAGGTGATGGAAGCGGTCAAAAAACAGTATGTGGCCTATAAGATCGCGGGCTCCAACTTTTGTGACATGGTGCCGCAGCCATCGCTTCAAACCATCAAATGCTGGTTGAATGTTCCCTTCCACGATCTGGACGACCCTGAGCACCTGGCACGCGACGTATCGGAAAAGGGCGGTGCAGGCGACGGCAACGGCGAACTGGTCCTGGGTCTTCAAACCGATCTGGATGCGGTCTTGCTGATGGCGAAGCAGGCGCTGAACCATCAACTGGCGCTCAAGCAGACGTCGGCCCAGGCCAAAACTTCCTCTGGATCTGTGGATTTTACGAAGCTGACTGATAGTGCTGCACAGGTGCTCGAAGAACTGGGGTCGCGTGTGATCGGCCTAGGTGGGCGCAGCAACGACACGAAGCACTGCCGGACTTTCCGCGAACACCGGGTCTTCATGGAAGTGCAGCCCCGACGACATGGCGTCAAAGTTGCGGTCAAGCTGGACCCGGCAGTCCTGGAAGCCGACGCCCTCACAGGTTGGGGAGTCGATGGTCAGTGGCTGAACCGTACGCTCGAGGACCTGAAATCCCTGAACGACGCGTGGCCCGCCATCGAAGCCGCCTACGTACAGCAGAAACAAGGTTCTGGCAACGGAACTTCCGGCTCGGTCACCAGCGCGCAGAGCAAGGCGGCCAAGGCACTCTTCGAAGCGTTCCTGGTGGCTGGACCTGAGATCGGGCAGGACGTACAGGCGGATCCAACCCAGAAAAGCCTGAAATTTACGGTGGCGGGGCGCGAGTTCGCTCGGATCTACAGCAGTTTTTACAGCAGAGGTCTCGTCGCAGTGAGGTTGAACGTTCTCCCCGACACCTTGGACAACCCGGCGAATCTGGGCGGTACGGTTGATTCTGACCATGGGACCATAGGTTTTGTGCAGGGTCATTTTGAGGCCGTGGGCCATTCGGTGGATGATCTCCCCTTGCTTCTCGGACTCATCAGACAGGCTTATGAGGCGCATCGTGGCTGAGTGCCGTGCATAAGTACAGCGAGGATCACCTGATCAAACAGATCGCCACGAAGCTGGCCAGACAGTTGGGTTGCTACGCTGTCGCTGCCATCGCTCTCAGCAGCTCGTCGGGCCTACACTCTGCCTGAACACTTGAATCGGCTGCGCCAGCGGAGGCTGAGTGGGAAACGCACGCTGGCGCTGCGGGAGTTCGCGCTGGGACTCGAAGGTCTGGAACGCTTCGTGGCGGGAGAACCTCTGCGGCGCGTCCACGAGTGCGTTTTCGGGGTGAGCGCGCTGGAGAGCGAGGTCCTCGATCCCCGGCTATAGGGTCTGATCAGGGAAGCAGCTCGGTTACAGCCCGTTCAGCAACTCCTTCAGTCCGCTCACGTGGACGCCCGCAGGCTGTGAGACACCGGGACTCAGACAGATTACCTGGTCACCGTCCTGCATGGCTCTGGCCGGCTGGTCCGCGATCAACAGCGCGGGACCCTGGGGGACGCCGATGTCAGCGTCCCCACTGGCGATCCCATCTTCGGCGAGCATTCGGAGGTCCACGCTGACGCGGCGGGCGAAATTCTCGCGGGCCTCCCCTTCCCCGCGCCGCCACTGGTTTGCCCCACAGCGCACATTCTGGGCGCGGGCGATGTGGGGCGCAAGGACGGTCACCAGGGGGACGCCCTGGGCCGCCTGCGCCACCTTCGCGCCAAGGTCCACCATGCCGTCCCGTTCGATCACGCGGTAGCCCCCCTTATCGCCAGCCAGTTCCAGAAAGATGATTTCTTCCCGGCCTGGCTGGGTCAGGTCGACAGCCAGCAGCAGGCACGAGGTCTGCTCGCCCGACAGACCGAACTTGAGGCGCACGGTACCCAGGTCCATCTCACGCGTGTCCGCGTCTACGTCGGCCCGGCTCATCACACCGCAGGACGCGCGCGCCATCTTCGAGAACGGCACGCTGGTAAACGAGTACACCGAGGCCAGCACCAGCGTCGCCCCAGAGGCACGCAGCTCGGCCAAGTCGAGATCGACGTACTCGGTGGCTCCCACGGGCAGTGGGGCGCTGCGCAGGTCCCCGGAGTGGACCATGCCGGGCTGGCGCAGGCTGCTGTAACTGCACATTCCGATCTGCTGGCCCCACACGTCGTAGGCCATGGCCGACAGGTCCAGGTCGATCGAGCCTGCACCGCTCTGCTCGGCCCAGTGGACGAACAGCCGCGCAGTGGTGGCCGGCACTGCCCCCACAGGCGTCAGGGGCAGACGGCTGCCGGGAGCCAGACCCTCGTTGCCGTTCGAGGCGGCGCGGGCGGAAGGGGCCAGGCGCACGCCCAGCATGCCGGGTTCGATCTCCAGCAGATCCAGCGCCGGCGCCGCTGCGCCACGGCGCAGCAGCTCGTCTTCCAGGATCATCTGGGCTTCCCCGATCACCGCCTGGGTCAGCGGCATGCGGGTGTCGCCGAGGGCACGGGTGGTGGCCTTACCACGTGAACGGAACACGCGCGTGGGATCCGGCGCCCCGCGCCCAGCCAGGTGCGCGTGCAGTGAAAGCAGCATCACCGCCGTCAGCCTGGGCGCCGCTTCCTTCAGGGCCTTCAGGGTCTGAGGTGCGTGGCCCTGGACGCCGCTTTCCAACCGGAGCAGACGGTCCAGGCTGCGGGCCAGCAGTCCGGGCCGGGTGAGGAGCAGCGCCAGGGCCTCCCCGAGTTCACCGCCGGCCAGCGCCAGTTCCACCCCGCCGAGCAAGCTGCGGGCGCGCGCCCGTTCGCCTGGGGTCTGCGCACCCATTTTCTGGGCCAGTTCCACCGCCTGGGGGTGCAGTGCACCGAGCTGGCCCACGTTGCCGCCGGCGGACAGCAGCCCGGCGAGGGCCGCCACGTGGGGAAAGCGCTGCGGCGCTTCGTGGACGTGCAGTCGGGCCAGAACGCGCTTGAAGGCTTCGGGGTAGGTGTGGACCGCTTCCCACGCCAGGGTCTGGCCGCCTGTCCCCTGTCCGGTCAACCCAGCCAGGCTTCCGTTCAGGGCGCCCAGCACCTCACGGCGCTGTGGACGGCTCAGGCGCGGCACCCGGACATGCGGAGCGCGCTTGTTTTCTGCCAGACCGAGCAGGTTGCTCTCCGGGCTGATCGGCGGGCGGGCCAGCGTTCCGCCGCCGCCGCCCCAGACGTCGAGGATACGCAGCAGATCGACGGGCATCAGGCCCAGAGGCGAGGTCCGCAGTTGTTCGAGAAGCCCGCCGGCTCCGCCAGCGATCAGGGTGCCGACCACCAGCGCACGGACTTCGCGCTGCGGCATGCCGTGGCCGATCAGATGGTCCAGGATCGCCGTGGGCGACCGGCGGGTTTCGCCGCCCTGGGTCAGCAGGGCGCTCAGGGTGATCAGGTCATTGCGTTCCGTCTCCGACAGCGGGGTGGTCGAGGCAGCCAGGTTCGCCAACGCACCGAGCAGAGCCTGCGTCAGATCACTTCCGCCTGGTGCCAGGTCCACGCCGCGCGCGGGCAGCGGGCGGTCGGCGGCGCGTCCCCGGTCCGCCAGGGCCAGCCGCATCAGTTCGTCCGCGTCGCCCACGCGCAGGTGGCAGACCGCGCACGCGCCTTGGGCCAGGGTCCCGAGGATGCCCGTCGAGCACGCCTGGATGGACCGGGCAACGCCGGCGCTGACTGCTGGACTCCAGGTGCCGGACAGCACGTTGAGGTTGCCGCGCAGCGCGCAGGTCCCGGTACTCTGGGCTTCCAGGCCGTACCACGCGCCCAGGCGCTCCAGAAAAGCCGTGCCGGTGTCCAAGACCTGGCTGCGGGCGAAGTTGCGAAGCTGGGGCAGGCTCGGCGCGGCGCCGCGCGCGGCCCGCAGCGCCGCCACGCTGTGCTGCATCACGCCGAGGAGTTCCGTAGAGCTGGCCCCGTTCAGGGCGTCGATCAGTGCAGGGGTGGGCAGCGCGCCGGCAGCCAGGACCTCACCCAGGACCCGGGAAGCGCCAGGAGGCATGGCGTCACCCGCAGAGGCACTCCCGACATTCTCGCCACCAACCTCGACAGCACTGAGGCGGCGCAGCAGGACTTCGGCGCGGGCCGCTGGATTGACGGGCAAGCGGGGTGCTGGAGTCGTGGCAGTGTCGGCGTGGGTCATGGCGTGGTCCTCTTGGATCGGGTCTGGGTTGCTCATCAAAAAAGGCGCTTACAAGGAGCGCCAGAGGTACGGACTGAAATGGAATGGAGCAGAGGCCGGAAGGCGAACGCGCGGAAGTCTGTTAGAGGAGTGAAGGATGCGCGTTCAGGGGGCCGGCCCCGCCCATAGGCAGGGTTTGGGGTTGCGGAAGGCGGCAAGGCGAGATCAGGGACAGTGAGGAAGGATGCCTGGCCAGGGGCCGCAACGCAGTCAGTATGTCAGGTGGGCGGACGCGGCGAAATCTGCCGGATAGCCTACCTGTGTTGCACGGTGAGCAACCGCCTGAATACCCTGAGCGAGCGCGAGCTCCTGCAGAAACTCGAACAGATGCTCGGCGAGGGTCCACCAAAAACCTGGGTAGCCGACGGGTGCGGTGCTCGTGGGCGGTGGAATCACGGCCACCCGTACCAGCGTCCGCCTGATACGGATTTAACGGACGATATACGGCAAGGTGCCCTGCCCCGAAGTTATCTATGTCTATGGCTGCGCGCATGCATTGGCCCAGGCACCAAAAAAGAGTCTGCACTGGGAAGACGAAAGAAACCTGCAAACCACGGAATCCCAGGTCGTTTCCTCCCCGCCCTTCTCGGCCTTTTCTTTCCCATGCCCATGCACTGGCCCAGGGGGAGAGAAAGTTTAAACCGCTTACCCCGTTTAGGGCTTGACGCTGATCCCGGAAAGCGCCTCTGGGACGGCAACAAGACGAATCCACTTACTCCTCAACCTGAACAAGCCATGTTTTCTGCTCGGCGTTGAATGATCTCCCGACCTCAAGGTGCAGCACATCGAAAAAACAGCTTCTGTCCATTGAACCCTACAGATTCAGCAAAATGGCAGTGTCGCCTCCCAATGCACGCAAAATGCTCTCCCAGACAGCCTGGAGGCTAGATCGCTCAAGCCCTAAACGGGGTCGCTTACTCGATGTGGCAGGCTTGAAAGGGCGTACCTAGCCGGGAGCATGCCCGCAAACTGCCTGGGGTCCTCTTTTTTCAGCGCCATGCTCACTGCTGTTCGCTTCCCAACCACCGCCCTTTAGGTTTTCCTGGCGTGTCCCGCGATAAGTGCCCATCTTGCCTGATAAATATGGACCACTGGCGGCACAACCATTCGACAAGCGTCGTGGCTCGCTGCCAGTAATCGCCCGTCTGCCCCTTGAGCAGGGCTATGGAGCGCTCAGATCGAGAACTGAACCGGTCGACTGGAGGTAAGACGCTTGACGCATTGCCGAACAGCTGTCGTCGTAACTCCGGGGAGGACCGCATTTCATCCCCGGATACTGCGCCGACGAGAAACGAAGAGATCAGTTGGGCGAGGATGGAGTTGGGGTCAAGTGACTCGGGCAATTTCCAAGATGTATTTTCGTCGTCTCCTCCCACTGTTTTTTCGAGGCGAATTTGCAGCAGGTTGAGATTTAACCAGACCAACAGCCCATGTGCCATTCCCGCAGCTCCACTCCGAAACTGCGGGTTCCACTCCCAGACCTTGTCCGGCGGGGCGAACAACCTGATCTCGCTCCTCCCGGAATCTTTTGCCGGAAGCACTGACCATGACCGAATACTCCCCCCTGCCGTCACGAACATTGACGCTTCCGGCACGACACATTGAAGCAAGTGGAGACTGCCTGCCCAGGATCTAAGAGCATGAACGTTGATTCGTAGCTTAGGACTAATGAAAAAAGCCCTTTTTATCGACCAGGCATCCGCCGTTGACCTGATAAGATCATAGACATGTGGTTTCAGATCTGATCCCGTGTAGAGGAAATCTAAATCGCCGATCAGATCGAGTGCAGCCTTTAAATCGAGGTTAGAATTGCGCTGCATATAAGCATCAATGAAAGCGGCCGATCCGGTTAATAAAAACTCGTGCTCAGAGCTCACGCTGTTGAGCGCCTCAACCAATCCTCTCAGGCCCGATCCATTCCGTACAGATACTGCCTGCGCAACTAATCGGCGAACAGACGGTGTTACCCATGGTTCCCCATACATCCTGGGGCTTTCTGCCGTCAACTCAACGAAGTCAGGCGCGCATTGAACGAGTTGCGCGAGCTTGGCAAACCTGGGTAGATGATGGGCGCTATGGCGGGTTTCGAGCACGACCCACCGCCCAGCCAGGGCCGGCGACGCGAACGATGAGCCGCGTATAAATTGGGCTGGCGTTTCAGTCCGCATCTCCTCGCCGAAGCAGGGCTTCAGCGGTCCAACTGCGGGCCAGTCCATGTAGTTTGAAAGGACGCCCGACTGGAGTTGGGTGACGGCCACGACTTGCGGCAACACTGCCGGATACGCCAAACGCCACTGACGGTCCTGGAGATTTCCGTCGTTGCCTTGGCGGTTGCCTGCCGCAGCGAACAGCATGGGGTGCCCATCACCCCGGCGAACTCTCGAGGCGTCCATCTCCTCGAGAATCGACTCGAAAATTGGAAACGATTGCACGATGCTGCCGAGTGGAGAGGGCATGCCAGATCGGTCTCCACACCACCAGCCCATGTCCAATGAGAAGTTCACGGCGGACACCCGCGCGTTCGCATCACAGACAGCCAAGCCAAGTGCGCAAAAGGACCACAAATCTATGGTGGTAGGGCTTCCCCTGTAGCCCTCAAGGTAATACCCGAGGACACTCAGCTCCCCGGCTTCGTCGCCGACGCGTTCGTCGACGAACGCGTCGGCGACGGCGATCATCACGTCCTTACAATGCTTCTGGCCGAGGTCGATAACCACCACGACGGGCCGGGGCGTGACGTCGTCCACGCTGAGACTGTGCACGATCCCGCTCATCGCCACCGCTTTTCTCCACGCCCTATCACCACGGACATCCACATCAAGCCGCATGGCACAGATAGGACCGACGGGTGCGTTCCAATCGCGATCGCCGCCCTCGTCTCCCACGGATTGTTGGATGGTCCCCGTGAAGTTTAGGCTCGTCACGACAACGTTGGAGCGAGCGTTGAGCCATGTGGCCAGTGCAAGCTCACTGCCTGGAGCAGTAAAATAAACGCGCAACGCAAGCCGCGTGGCTGGCGAGTACAACGTCCATGCCGGGTCGTGCAATCCGATGCTTGGACTGGTGCCTGTATGGCGAGCTTCGATCGGAAGGAGCTCCGGTGGGGGCAACAAGTGTCGTTCGAGAGAGAGAACCGTGCCTGGGGCAAACTTCAGACAAGGCGCGTCGACTAAAGTCATGGGTCTCCTCCTGCATCGGCCCAAAGATGTCGCAGGTTGATGGCTGCACGTGTGTACATATGCCAAGCGTTGCTCCTACAGGGGGTCTGGCCTGAAATAGAACATGTGGTCGACGGGGAATACTGACCCTGTAATGTCATGAAAAGCAGCAATGGCGGAAATACGGCCGCGTTACTTGGGGATATGGAGGGACGTGAGTCCAGACTCGCCAGCCGGAAATTGGCCGGCGCACCCGTGCGTTGGCATATGGAGCGGCCTGAGCGCTGGTACAGCACATCCATAACCCCCCCCCCGTCGGCAGATCACGATTGCGGGGAAGACAGTAGGTACTCGCGAGTCTACCTTTTGGATAGATACCGAACATCTATCTCTTGTCTGGTCTCTGCTCGGGGTTCGGAGTTCCCGATGGGGCGACGAAAGTACAGAACATCCCACCTGAGCGAAAGGCTTTCAAGGCGCGGTTGACCCGTTTTGGGACTTCACTCTTGGCCGCACCAGCCTCTTCAAGATCCCGGGCGTGGTTCACTAAGTAGCTGAAGGCGTCGGCGAAGGCAGGTAGCGGCCGTGACTGCAGTGCGGTCATTTCCTGCTGAATGGCCTGCAACCTACCTCCCTGCCTCAAACGCTGTTCGGCCAACAACACTTGGCCGTCGCTAATGCTGGGAAACAAGCGGGCGAGATTTTCAACCCAGTCATGCAGGCGTTCCAAGTGATTGGCGCGCAGCAGAACGATGGTCGCCAGCGTCGCGCTGATAGGAGAGGCCATTTTCTCTCGTAATGCTCGCTCCATCACATCTTGTTCTTCAAGTTGAGCTGCGGCATGCAATGCGCTCTCCATACGGTACTTCCACCACACCTTGACGGCTTCTCCAAGCACACCATTCGTTTCTGGAGAAATACTGACCTCCACACGATCAAGTACTTGCTGATATGACTTATCAAGAAAGAACAGGTCGGCTAGGAGTTTCACCTCTGATTTTTCACTAGAGAGGTCCGGTATGCATATTGTAAATGACTGGTTTCTGTTAACGAAGCGGAGCCATATCGTCCCTATCATGTCTGGTGAAACCCACATACTCCGACGCGAGAGTGATGAGATAAGGAAGGTGAGACGAATAGTCGAACCGTCGGCCAACCGTTGCATCTTTGGTTCATAAATCTCTAAGTGCGCGGGATACCATTCAGCATCTTCAAGGGTCCGGAAGGTTGCGCTCTCCACCACATCCCGCCAATCGTGAGACTGATATTCGTCCGGGGATTCCCATCCGTTCCCTCGCGTCGGCGTTGGACTGTCAAATGACAGCGTGGCTCCTCCACCTGTACTGCCAGGTGTGTCAACGATTACCGGACGTGGGCTAACTTCCGCCAGAGCGAGTTGGTCGAAGTGTCCGAACATACGCACGGGCTGGTCAGCTCTGGAGCCGTGTTCCCTGTGCAGGGCCGCAACCCGCCGAGTGAGAAAGGCCTGCAACTGTGCTGGGGCGATCTTGCAGACACCTTGCACGCACTCCAGCTCCATGTCTGGCTCGCCACCCAGACCCTCTAGCAGAGCCTGACCGAACAAGGAAATGTCATTACCTGGAGTTGGTGTCGCGGGTGCCCAGGCTTGCAATCCGCTGGCGGTCGCATAGACCCGTAGGGTGATCCGCGCGGGATTAGCGTAACGCGATCCCTGCACGGCGAGAATCCGCCGTCCCTGAATATCGAAGTCGAGCAGGCGGTGATGATCGTTGCGGCAGGCGTCCAGGAAAAAAAGCTGCGTGGGAACCCGGCAGGACGCCAGCGCACGTTTGAGGTGATTGGTGCTGATTGCGTCGTCGGGGTTGTGGCCTGGAGGCCGCAGGTAATCGCAGGGCAGCAGAATCTGCTCATCGTCAAAACGTTCCAGACCATGACCGGAGAAGAAAAACACCGCGCGGCTCTTTGCGGCGACGTCAGGCGGCAGCGCGTTCATCTCCGCCGCCCAGAATTCGATGGCCTCGGTACAGTTGTCGAGCGTGGGACGCACCGGGAAATTTCCAAGAGCTGTGTCGTATCTCGACTCATCTGGGCTAGGGGATAACAGCACCCACGCCTTGGCCAACGGTACGCTCTCACACTGATACTTGGCGATCAGCCAGTCGTAGAAGCGGTGTGCCGTCAGTGCCGATACACCCAGTTGGGAGAGATCGTATGGGTCTGGTGCGACATTGACTGGTGGCGCGCCCTGAAGATGGTCATATCGACTCACTCCAATAATTACGGCGTATACACCGGGTGTTCCGGGCTCCCAAATGGGATTTTGTAGTGCCCCGTTCATGGCAGGCTCCAGCCCTGGGCGCGTGCGATCTCAATTTTTTCGGCCAGGCGGCGATAGAAACTGACCCGTTGCAGGCAGCCGCTGTGAGCAGCGGTGAATGGCAGTCCAGAGTCGTATGGCTCATCTTTTACGCCACGAACTATGTCCTGGACCGTAAAACTGAGCACGTCGTTGGGGTCCCAGACATTCCACCAGGCACCGAGGCGCGCTGCGTCAGGCCGGTCTATTGGCGGGGCCGCCCGCCCGGATCCAGCGGCAGGAGCTGGAATCCCCATCTGATGACGGAACAATCCCATCTCCAGAAACAATCCGACCTGCGACGCGGTGGCGCACCAGAAGTCGATCCGGGTATCAGCATGGCGCTTGTCCAGTTTCAAAAAATGTGTGAGGGCGTCATACATCAGTTGCCCACCCATACTGTGTGTCAGGACCACAAGGGGCTCGCCATCCATCTGAGGGGCCTTGCGCGCGGTATAGAGGGCGTCAAGGAGGCGTTGGGGGATCTCGCCAATATCTGTGCCTTCCCCGCGCCTCGCGAGATACCAGAACACATCCCCAAAAAACAGCGTGATCAGATTGTTCAGTGGAGGACGTGCTTGCAGGGCAATGCGGGAAGCCAAAGTACTGGGCCAGCTCGCCGCGCGGCTCAGCGCCTCGTCGAGCCGGCTGCCAAGTCCTTTCAAGGTGTCCAGGACGCCCTGTGGAATCAACGCGTCAGTTGTCCGCTGGCTCTGCAACTGTTCGGTCAGCAGGCGTTGGAGCTCAGCTGCTTCCGAAGCGGCATCCGGCATCTGTCTCAAGAGGTTGACCTCGGACTCGTTTCTGGCCAGTCGGTCCGCGTCGACAAGCAATGTCGCCAGTTGGCGGTTCTTAGTGTCGTCGTCGCCGACAGTTGTACCCGGCGCGAGGAGTTCGACGATCAGGCCGTTGAGGAGGTCTGATCGGTCGTCCGCGTTCAGAGAGCTCCAGCGCGAACTAGGGGAGCGCGGCGCTGCACCGCTGGCAATCAAGCTTCCTGCGGTCGTTTCCTGTCCTGCCTCCAGAGGAATACCTTTTAGAAGCTCAGGCCAAGCGAGTGTTTCGAGGACACGGTTCCTGAAATCAGTCTCGTCTGTACTGCCCATCCCAAGAAGACTGCGGGGGCGGGAACGACCTCCCCACCGGAACTGCACCCCAATATCTCCCCAGTAAGCTGCTCCGATATGGACCTCATCTGGAGCCTTAGGGTTCAGGACTGGGGCGACATAGGCCCTGAGCAACTGCTCCACTCCGGTCCAACCAAGGGGATCGCGATTTGCGACCCCGTGCACGAACACAATGGGCATGTTTACCCTCCAAAGCGGTACAAACGTCTGCGAGTGCAAGAGAAAACTGTTCGACGGCGGAGTGGCCTAAGCTTTAAATGTGAGGACGAGACTGTCCACCACCCCGGTTGGGGCGATCCGAACGTCTTCCCTAAAAAGCTATCATGTTATTTAGCTTACATTTTGAATTTTTTAAAAAGCTACATCTCCTGCAAATTTCACTGTGACTCAGAGGGACGATTTCACCGCAGTTGGAATGGGCCGATTGAAGGGTAACCTCACCCTGAGCGGGCGCTACGGACTGGGGAGAGTGGTGTTCGTCAATGGCGACGACCGCGCGCATGATTGCTGGGTCAAACACTGGCCCTGGCCCGCAGGGCGGCAGCTGAGCGCTTCAACGCCGGCGAGGCGCACTTCTTGGTGTTCATGGAAGCCGACGGCCAGGGCATCGCCTTGCAGCGCAGCTGTCACACCCTGATCCAAGTGGATCTCCCGTGGAATCCGATGCGGCTGCGCCAGCGGGTCGGGCGCCCCAACCGCTACGTTCGGCGCCATGCGGTCGATGTCCTGATGCTGTGCAATACCGACACGGTCGAGTCGCTGATCTGGGAGCGGCTTGTCGGCAAGATCCAGCGCATCACCCAGATCCTCGGGCAGGCGATGGACGAGCCCGAAGACCTGCTGGAACTCGTGCTGGACATGACGGATCCCAGCATGTTCACCTCGCTGTTCGTCAAGGCGTCTCGGGTGCCGCGCGAGCGGCTCGGTGCGTGGTTCGATGACGTCTGAACTTCGGATTGCCGCCTGGAACGGCCGGCGCCAGTGAACCAATACCCTGTATCTGCCCGACTATCAGTGGCTGCATGCCCTGTGGGCACTTCTGCCATTATTCGGTCGACGCTCCAAGGCTGCCATACGCTGGGGGCAATAAATGTCAGAGGCAGCGTGGGCCCGCGCGTCCGCGACATTGCGGCCGCCAGGTCCGATCCGTGCGCTTAAGTGGTCAGGAAACAGCCAGTCACCTGGAAGAGGGCCGGCACGCTAGGCAGCGCTGGTATACGCGCGGCGCGGCGCATCACCACCTGTTGCTCGACCGACTCACAGCGGATGTCGTCGCTGGCCTAGACAGATAGGTCCTTGGGTCCGGCTCGGCACTGAGCGCGCGATTGCCTGCTGGAGGACGTGGTGTATTGGAGGGGTGATTCGTCGGCCTGAGCCACTGGACTGGCCGCCCTAAATATCCTACGAATATACCGGCGATTAGGCGGTCTTCCCTTTGACTGCGTCAGCGACAAGCGGGGGTTTGCTAGCTGTGGTGAACTGCTCCGTCATAGGCAGGAGCGTTTTTGCGACGCCGGCGAGACTGGCGACTGCAGCCACCGTCACAGCCCCGTAGGTGAACGCTGTCACGTAGTCCATGATGGTGCTTCCCCACGGCTGACCGGTAAAGTACAGCGTTTGCAAGCCCGTGACGCTTCCCAAAAGCCAGGCCACGAGCGCGCCTACAAGGACCCCCATCCAATTCCACAGAAGCAGCGGAGCGATGCTGGCCAATGTCGTTGAGGGTGCACGTCTCCGATGAGGGAGAACACCGTTCGCCAGGATAAGGGGCGATGCACTTCCTCGCCGTCGGGCGGCATTCATTTGAGGCGGGCGGAGGCGATTCGCCCTGAAAGCTGCGATTTCCCCATCTTGCTTGACCACAAAGGCCTCAAGCATTGAGGTGCGGAGGACGCTCAATCCTATAAGGAATTTTTGAAATTCGGCGGCGGTAAGGCCTTGCCAGTCCGTTACGTCATCCAATTCCCTCAGCAGAGCACTGCGCGCCTTCTCCAAGTCGGGGGAACCCGTGACCTTGATTTCATCCAGCAACCTGTAGGTCGTCAGATGCTCTGCCAGAAGCGTGGCTTCATAGATGGTTTTTTGGATAGGTTCAACTTCCTGGATCTCCACTTGGCGCATTTCGTCAAGTTTATAGTCTTTCCTGCGAT
The DNA here is from genome assembly GCF_009017495.1 of Deinococcus sp. AJ005. Taxonomy (NCBI): domain Bacteria; kingdom Thermotogati; phylum Deinococcota; class Deinococci; order Deinococcales; family Deinococcaceae; genus Deinococcus; species Deinococcus sp. AJ005. The sequence continues at coordinate 92,100 of NZ_CP044987.1, forward strand.
TTGCACCTCCTAGTTGCACACGATTTAGCATGTCAATCACAAAATAGTCTGTCTGATCAGCTTTTTTAAAATTACGTTGCTCAAGCATTTTCATCTGATCGTCCAGTCTGCCTACGTCGTCACTCAAAGTTCGCCAGTCGAGCAAGGCTTGTGCAAGCCTCTCTGCATGTTCAGTAGGTAGCCAGAATTTATACCATGTTAAGTAAGCCCTGAGTTCCTTATCGCTGGTATTCAGTGCATAATTTCCACGAATCAGCGGGAGTTTGGAAATTTCATCGAATCCCTGCATTTTTAGCATGACTCGCAACTGCTGAATCGCCGACCAACGGGTAAGCAGAAGACCCACCAGTGTTGAAAATACAACGCCAGCCAGAATGAGCCAGAACGCTATGAAAACTGGTGCTCTCACTGTGAGCTTCAGATCCTTCAGTTTCTCGTCTCCTGTTACAGCATAGATGCCGGGAATAACCTTGTTGGCTACCTGTCGAGAGATAGCTGGAATGGTTGGAGTGGTGGAGGCTTGTGCATACGCAGCCCCCGAATTTTTTCCAGGCGATGGGGGTATCTTCGTGAGAGCTGGCTGGACCTTTACCAGTGACGAAGTACGCATCAGTCTTGTAGGCGTGAGGGCAGAGGGTGTTCCGGAACTCTGGTTTGGAGCGGCCGGAGGATCGACCGGATAAAAACCTTGAAGAACGCCCTCAGCGGTGCGGCAAACAAAAACTTGCTTACTGGGCACGGTGGTGTGGGTCAGTCTGATCCCCGTCTCCGGATTACACCAACCCTCTGTCGCCGGATTGGCAAGGAGATCGTTCGTATCCTTGACAAATGCGAGAGAGGCAGGAGCCTTTGTTGTCGGTTGAATGGCGGTCACGCGGGCGGCTTGTGTGATCGCTGGAGTTCCGGGTGCGGAACCTCGCACGATGTAGACCACTGGCTCCGACGTGGCTTCGATACAAAGGGCCGCCCCCGGATTGAGGGCTTCGTCCCCCGACAGAACTTTTGATCCAGAGGTCCACGTCTTTGCAGTCCATTGAGGTCCGGAGCATGTCTCAGAATGAATGGAGACTAGGGGATTCCCTTTCTCCGAAATGGCAGTAACGCTAACTTTCATGGTCTCAGTCGACGTATTAATCACCGAAACATTGCCCGTGCCCGGATGCGTCTCGACAGTCCAAGCTTTGGGCTGCTGTGCGTGTACCATGCTGATACTCGTCACCAAAAACAAAAGTGTTGGGCGCCACACGTTCATTACTTCCCTCCCAGGGTTTTGGCCCACGCTTTCAGCACTCTCAACAAAATGTGCTGTCAACAAGTCGGGTGTCCATACTCGGGCGGTCCAGTTCGTTTGCAGTTAAATCGTACCTTTATTGCCTCGCCGAAAATCAAATCACGTAAGCACGGTGATGGTCGAGGTTGGTCTGGAGCAGTGTGGGGGCAACTCGGATTGCCCTTATCGTGGTACCCGAAGTGATCCGAAAAATAGACCACGCCAGCTATCAAACTGTGATGAAGGAGGGGCACTGCCTGCCCCTCCTTCATCACGTCGCGGCTAAGGCCTGATCTGGACGCCTGCAAGCGTGCATTCCGTGTAACCCGAACCGGAGCTGTGTCCGCCAGGGCTCCGCGCATGGGCATGGAAGGAGATTGTCTGCGGCTGAGATCCCACTCCGGGGAACTCGGCCCGGTTGCTGAACGTCACGACGCAGTAGTTGTCGGAACCCCGGGAACCCGTGACGTTGGCCTTGGTTCTGGCCTCGTCGATGTAGTACCGGGGCGGGGCCGTGTAGGGTACCTCGCCGGAATCGCAGCTCTTGCGCTCCCCTGTCCAGCTGGTTCCGCCCGTCTCGCACTTCGCAGTCAGCTTCGGCGAAGGCTGCTCGTCGTGTTTCTGGGCACATTTCCGCAGGTTGTACTTAGTCGTTTCGCTCACGGCCACGACCTGGTCCGTCGCCATGTCTTTCATGGTGTAGGAAATCGGCTTGTACTGGCTGAGGGCCGGCTGGTTGCTGAAGTACTGGTTCAGGTCACCGCTCAGCATCAGTTGCTGGGCGTAGGCGTTGTCGCCACCAAACGTCGTGACCTCGATTCTGGTGTTTTTCAATGTCCGTTTCACTTCACCGGAAAGCTCGAGCTTGGCGTTGTTGACCACCGCGTTGTAGGCGGCTGATACTGCAAACTGCAGGCGGTCCATGTTCTCGATCGACGTGAAGGTCAGCATCACGATTCGGCCGTAGGTGACGGACGCCGTATAGATCGGCAGGTTGTCCTTGCCCAGGTTGCCAGCCGCCAGCTGCGCGTCCAGATCCGCTCTGGTCAGGCCGACGAAGAAGTCGTCGGTGGTGGGCGGACGGACCATGGAAACCGTGAACATGTTCTCCACGACGTACACGCTGACGCGGTTTTCATTGCTCTTTTTTTCCGTCGCCAGCGACGCGTTGGCTTTGAAATTCCCGTACCGTGCGGACAGTCCGAGTCTCAGCAAGGCCGATTTGACGTCGTTGACCTCGGACTTGCTGCCGTCCAGTTTCCCGCCGACTTTGGTGCCCCGCCCAATAGCCTTGGCCACGAGTTTTCCGACAGCTTCCTGGACCGTGGCTGGATCCGGGCTGTCCACCGTTTCGTAGACGCCCTGATCCAGCAGGTTGATCCAGACTTTGAATGGCGCCCGCTTACGGACCGGAAATTCCTGCAACTCACCGTAACTGGCGTAGCCCCGGCCCTGAAGGAGCCCCCCCACCCAGAGCGAACTCTGGCCGGGATCGAGGACCACCAGATCGCGCGGCGTGGTGGTGATGGAACGGGGCTCGACACTGCACGAGTACGTGCCGTCGCCGGCGTCCTCGGTGGACGGCTTGCCGTCGGGATCGGGGACGTCGCCGTCTGTGCCGACGAGCTTGGCCTGCAGGGCGTACTCGCTCCACGTTGGCAGGGCCTGCGCCTTGACGAAGGAATTGTAGATGCCTGTAGGGTCTGGCGTGGGTGTGGGGGCTGGCGATGGCGTGGGGGGCGGTGTCGGGGAAGGTGTGGGTTTGGTGTCCTGCTGGCAGGCACTCAACAGGGTCATGAGGCCGGCCAGAATCATGGATCGCGTGGTGATGTTCATCTGTTCTCCTTGAGATGGCGGTCTTGGAATTCAATTGAGAACCTCAGCAGTGAAGAGAGGCTGGCGGAGGGAACGGCTAAAAGGGGAAATAGTCGTGACGGGTGAGTTTCCCCGCCAAGGGATATGCGCGGTGCATCCATCCGGTCGGGACCGCACCCTCAATGCACATCACGGTCAGGTTGCTGGTCTCCGAATACCATGCTGTGAAGGTCTCAAAATCGGCGACCTTCTGCCAGCGGGGTTTGAAGCCCATCCCCTGCAACCTGGCGTGGATCTGCTCGCGGACCGCTTGATAGGCCTCGGGTGAGCTGTACGTGAACGTGGCGTCTGCGATCAGCTGATCGACAGGGCTCACGGCGGAACTGACTTCGCTCGTGTCCATCAGGGCGGTATCCTGTAAAGCAGTGGCCGCGTATCCCGGCTGGACCAGTGTGGCCAGCAGGGTCAGCATCGCGATTCGGGTGGCGGAGAACAACGTCATGGGAAGACCTCCTGATCAGGACAGGCCTGACCGTCCGTGCCCCGCCTTAGCGGTGGGCACGCGTGTGAGATGAAGCGACTGGACCCTGGACGGACATCGTCGGGATGGGCCGCTGTGGCCGTGCCCGACGGGGTGAGGGGTGATGTTCCCTGCCCTGACTACAGCGTGCCAGTCGTGCGGGGAAGGTCTGGGGAATAGGGCAGGGAATCTTCGGTGGGACCCGGAACTTCAACGGCGAACGGAAATCCGGTTCCGGCCCGAAAATGTGGCGTTGAGGCCACATGACCCACGCGTGATCAGGATGCCCTGAGGTCCGAAGGGATACGATCTGGTTTCCTCGCGCCGTTTCTGGTTTCGCCAGTGGTCAGGAGCCTATACTGACCGGAAGTCCACTGCCCGAAATTCAGGAGCGCCC
>NZ_CP044988.1 GCF_009017495.1 Deinococcus sp. AJ005
TTAGCTAGCAGCCCTTAATATTTTTAATTAGCAATAATTATAGAACGAAAAGCGCATTATATTACAAATCTTCAATCGATATTCTCTATTGCCTTTTAGAGTTTAGCCTTGTTCTTAAAATATTGCCAAAGCAATATATAGTACTTCGAACTGCACTTTTTGCCTTCTACTGGCTTAAGTTCTGGACTTACTACCGTTCATGATGCTACAAGACGGTCTCATAAGTGTGGACGTCAACTTGCGTACTGCTCAAGATAGTGTTACCCCCCGCTAAGTTTTGTTATCGTGGGGTATGCGGACCCTCGAAATGGCGGTTGAGCTTTACCAAGGAGACCTCGTCGCCCGCGCCTCCTACCTTGCCACTCTTCACCCCGAAGAGCTGAAGCGCCGGACGACTGCCGCCGCCCGCGATAAGGACGCCGCCGCCCTCTGGTCCTTAACCGAGGCGTACCTGACCACCCACGGCCAGACCGGCGCGCGTGTCAGCAGACACACCCTTCGGGTCTACGGCCAGGCCGTCCGCACCTTCCTGACTTACGCCACCGACAACGCCGTGAACCTGCTCAATCCCGGTGCAAATGTGGGGGCGCTGTATCTGCGGCACCTGGAAGCAGCAGGCAAGAGCGCGGCCACCGTGCGCGTCAAGCTGGCCGGGGCACGGACGCTGTACAAGGCGCTGCGCTGGGCCGGGGCCACCACGGCGGACGCCTTTGCAGACGTGCGGGCCGCCCCGGACCCCACCCCCGCCTGGGACAAGCGCCAGCCGTACACCGAGGAGGAGATGACCCGCCTGCTCGGGGCTGCCGACGCCCGCATGACGGCGCTGCTGCTGCTGTGCGGGCACACCGGCCTGCGGATCGCGGAAGCGCTGGCGCTGGCCTGGGCTGACGTGGACTTGAGCGCTCGCGTCTTGACCGTCAAGAACGGCAAGGGGGGCAAGACCCGACGGGTCAACCTGTCTCGTTCGTTAGTGACCGCCTTCGAGGCACTGACGGGCAGAGACAGTCTGGTCATTGGAGGTGGTGCAGACGCGGCACGTGAGCGGCTACTCTGGCTATGCAAGCGAACTGAGACGGGTAACAAAGGGTTTCATGCTTTGCGCCATTACGCTGGGACTAGGCTGGTGCGCGAGGGTCATAGCTTGGACGCTGCCGCCCGCCATCTGGGACACGCTTCTATTGAGACAACGCGGATCTACACGAAATGGGCCGACGATAGCTTGCGAGATGCATTGAACGACTGGTAGCAGTGGTTAAGGTAATCTTCATTCAACAGTGCGACTTAAAAAGTAGAGGTAAAAAAGTGTCATCGTTTTTAAATGATTTTTCTAAAGAAGAGCTTATACAACAACTGGAAAGCCTCAAAGAAGAACTCGAATTAAGTCGAGTATTTAATACTAATACTAAGAATAGCGGCGATGCGGTTTTACAATGGAGAGGACGTGAAAGATTTTTAGCTGAAAGACCAGTGCCGGTAAATTTAAAAATTGATAAAAATAATAGTTTTCAATCAGATAAGGGTGATCACCGTATAATAGATGGAGATAATTTATCTGTTATGACATCTTTGCTAACAGAATTTCGCGGCGGAGAAAATAAAGGTGTGGATATAATATATATTGACCCTCCATATAATACTGGAGAAGATGTATTTTCTTATAACGATAACTATAATCTCACAAAATCAGAGATAAAAACATTACGTTCTCAAGTTGGACGCGCTGAAGAATTAGTCGGACTCGATGACCCCAGTCGTCACACTAAATGGATAAATCATATGGCCCCCAGGCTTTGGGCAGCGAGAAAACTTTTAAAAACTACAGGAGTTGTCATCGTTTCCATAGACGAGCATGAACTTCCTCGGTTATGGATGTTAATGGAAGAAATATTTGGACCTTCTAATCGCATAGCTACTTTAATTTGGAGCCGCTCACGAAAAAATGATGCTAATTATATATCTGAGGGTCATGAATATCTCCTGGTATGGAGTAGAAGTAAGGAGATGCTGGATACTAGGCGTAGACAGTTAGCACAGACTCCACAATGGGAGAGCGACAAGGGGCGCTGGAGGAAAAGAAAAGAGGGTGCAGATGTAATTCTTGAAGCCTATGAATTAGCGAAAGCCGAATATGGAGAAGATATTGAAAAAATCCAAACCTCCTTAGATAATTTTTTTAAATTGCTACCTAAAGATCATCCAGCAAAAAAGATTAGATTCAAAAAAGTAGACCATAAGGGTGTTTACAATGATGATGGCAATCTCAGTTGGCCTGGAGGTGGCGGGCCGCGCTACGATATAATTCATCCTCTAACTAAGAAAGCTTGCAAAGTACCTACTCGTGGTTGGGCATTTCAAGAAGAAGAAATGCTTAAATTAATTGCTGGAAATAGAATTGCATTTAAGAAAACTCATCAAGGCATACCGCGATTAATAACCTATTTAGTTGATATGGAAACAGAAGTTCAGACAAGCATAATTTCAAGAACTGGTCAGAGAGCAGTGCAGACAGTTGATGGAATATTAGGGAAAAAAATCTTCAAAAACCCGAAAGATCATGAAATGTTAGCTGAGATATTTAATCTAGTAACCTGGAGACAGAAAGATACTGTTATTCTTGATCCATACGCTGGTTCTGGTACTACTGGTCATGCTGTTATTAGCATGAATGCCGAAGATGATGGAAATCGCTGTTTTATTTTAATCGAGAATGGTGATCCTCGAAAAAACGCTAAGATAGCTAGAAAAAAATACACGCAGAATCTCACCGCAGAGCGTATTAAACGTGTTATCAACGGTGACTGGTTTGATAAAAAGGAACACCCAAAATATAATACGGGTTACACTTTCTATAGATCAAATGGCGATATAACCAAAAAAGAAATAATGGCCTCTACTAGAGAAAGTTTGGCTGATCTTATTCTTCAAATTGTTGAAGATGATTCAAATAGGATTGACTGTCGAGTAGAGGGGCGTAAATATGTTATTGGGAAAACCAAATTAGGCTATGGAATAGCTTTGATATGGGAACCTATAGAAGGCATACAGAAGGAGCAGATTCTTACATGGGAAATCCTAGATGATGTCCTAAATGAGGCTGATGCCGCAAATGTCATGCAACCAATACACATCTATGCAACAGCAAGCACTGCTCCTGTAGATAATGAATTATATAAATTTCATCAAATTCCTAATGCTATTCTGGCGAAACTAGGGATTTTGGATAATGAGGAGGATCTATGAAGCCAATAACCAGAGATGATCTAAAGCCTTTTCAAATACGCTCTGCATCTAGATTAGCAGAAATGATACTCAACTACCCGCATGGTCAATTTAAACCTAGATATGATCCCGATACGGGAGCTACACTACCTTTTCTAAGCCGTTTAAGAGCAATAACCGGCGCTGGTAAAACCCCTATATTAGCCCAAACTGCGACGTATCTAGAAACTGGTGTTATTCTCTGGACAACCAATCGAAGTGCTGTAATAGCACAAACGATTGCTAATCTACGTCCTGGAGGTAAATATGCATCTCTATTACCAGAAAGTACGCAGGTCTTTTCTCTCAGTGAGATGAGTTCGACTGACTGGAATTCAACCATGCAGGCAAAACAAGGGATCACTATTTTGTTAGCTACTGTGAGTTCTTTTAATAAGGATGGTGATGATCTTAAAATACATAGAAAAATAGGCGAGCAAACTCGATGGGAAATGCTGGGCGGACAAGGAGAGGAAGGACGTGTACGGCCAATATTCATATTTTATGATGAAGGACATGGTGTAACTGAGAAACAGTTTACTAAGTTACGCGAACTTGATCCTAAAGCATTTGTTTTGGCATCAGCAAGTCCGCTCCCTGAAGATTTAACTGATCTACTTCCAGGAAAAACTCAAGAAGAGAGAGAAGGAGCACTAGCAGAACGCACAGTAATTGTACCGACTAAAGAAGTTGTGGATGAAGGATTACTTAAAGAGCGCCTGTATTTTATGGATTGCAATACAGAGCAAGTTAATGCTATTAAAGAGGCTAATAATAAATGGACTGAAATAAGTAAAAAACTTGTTAAGCATAAAAAAAGAGCTATAGCATCATTTATTGTCAATGAAACGATTAGAGGTGTGGATGTTTGGGAAGATCTTGTATCTTTAGGTGTTCCAAGAGACAAGATAGCTGTTCATCTTAACAGAGCTAAAGATATAGCTATAGATCGCTTTGGATCTGCTAATGGCCTACTCGATACATATACAGGAAAAAATCCTAGTGATCGATCCCCTGAAGCATTGGTCCAAGCTGGTTATACTCATATAATTTGGAATTTAACTTTGCGAGAGGGTTGGGATGAACCCTATGCTTACGTAGCGTATATTGATAGTAAGGGTAAATCTACAATCGATATTGTGCAAAAGATAGGGCGATTTGTCAGGCAGCCTGAAGCGAAGAGATTTAATGACCCTGATCTTAATGCATCGTACTTTTATCTCAATATCCCGGATGAAGAATTTGAAGCTTTGTTAAAAGCAACTCAAGATGAGATGGAGACGGAAGGTCAGGAGTTGATACCGCTCACAGGAGTTAGAAGTATTCCTATGAGTAGGATAATATCGGTCAAAGAAGAAGTGTTTGTACCTAAGATAACATACAGATTTGGTGATAATTTAGAAGAAAGAGATAGGGCTTTGCTCGATAATGTAACTCTATACCATGAAAAAGCTTTACAAGCAGAAGGTGCCATAAAAACCAGAGTTATTGCTATGAAAACTCTTGAAGAAGACAAGTCTTTAAGAAGTAATGAAGTGAGAACTTCTAATGATTCTACTAGCGTTTGGAATTATCTGTCAATGCGTCTGGGTAATATTGACTCGAGAATAGTCAATTCGAATAACACTATATTTAGTGCGGATATTAAAAATTATGAGATCATGGAACAGAGAGTTCGCTACGGCTCAGATGTAATTAAGCAGCTTGAAAATGCGATAATCCCTATTAGCCAGAGACTTAATGAAATTATCCAATTAGTTAGTATGCAACGTAGTCAAATACAAATTCAGTCTTTTAAAATGATTTCACCTAATATTTCAGGTAAATCTGACTTACAAAGAGAGAAATATAGAGTAAGAGACTATAAAAATGCTATACACGCTCAATATAATGGCATGAATGCCTTTGAAGTCTTAGTTGCGGATGCACTGGATTCATTAGGTAATCGTTGGTGCCGTAATCCCGTAAGTAATGATTCGTTTAGGCTCCCAATTCCTATACTAGGTGCAGATTCTCTGTGGTTCTACCCTGATTTTATTCTATGGGGCAATGACGAGATAATTGCTCTCGATCCCAAGGGGAAGCATTTAGCGGAAGATGCAATTCTAAATAAACTTCTTGATACTGCTCTCATAAAAGGCCATTCTACTCCTGTGCGTGTGGCGCTTATTTTAGAAGGTAATTTCGTACCTGATGCTCAGGGTACTTTGAGAAAAAATGGAAAATCTAGCGATGGGTATACACTAGTAAGAAGAGGTCCCATAGGAATAAAAACAATTCATGATATTCGAATTCTCCCTCTGCTTAAAAAGCTTATTTGAGATAAGAGTGCTAAATTTAGCTATTTATTGATGAAAGATGCATTTTTAAACATCTTTCCCCTTATTGCGTTGGAGGTATTCGTTGAGTGCCTGTGCCACCACATCCTGGATCTTGTGGCCTTTCGTTGCTGTGTACACCTTGAGGCGGCGGTGTAGACCACGCGGCAGCCGGGTGTTGAACGATTCCAGCACTTCTATTTCAGTGGGAGATGGGGATGGCGTGATGGCCTTCTCCATCTCTATTTTTAAGGGCCTGTTTGAGTCGGGTGCGGCCCGCTCCACTTCAGGCGCGGCCTGCTCGTCCTGAGAGTCCATGCGCTGCTTCATGGCTGCGCCAATGCTCAGGCCCTTCTTCTTGCCGCCGGTCATGCCAGCACCCCCGCCAACACGCCCTGATAGTCACTCAGGTCTTCAGGCAGCGTGCCGAACGCCCGCTCATATTTGACGAAGTGGGGAATGACGCCAAGGACCGGCAACTCCTCCTCCTCCAGGGCGAACTGCATCTCACGCCCTAGGCCGCCGCGCGCCTGCGTGAGCAGGATGCCCCACGGTCCAGCGAAGCCCGAGGCGGCCAGCGCGTCTAGGGTGGGGATCAGTCGGTCTGCTTCCAGCGCGTTGCACTTGGCCACCACGATCACCCGCGCCGCGATCCGGGCCGCGTCGCCCAGGGCGCGCGGATCGTTGGGCGGTGTGTCCACCACCACCCAGGCGTGCCGCAGGGCCTGAGCGCTCTTGCCCTCGGGATACACCGGGAAGGGCAGGTTACCCGCCGCACGCGCCCAGGCCCCCGCACTGCCTTCCGGGTCTTTATCGAGGACCGCCACATCACGGCCCATCTGCTTGAGCAGGGCCGCTGTATACATCGCCGTGACCGTCTTGCCCACGCCGCCCTTGCGGGACAGCACCGAAACCACTTCTGCCATACGGGTAATGTACAAGAAAGATTGAAAGAAAGATATCTTTCGTGTGGCAAAAGTGTCGAAAAGTGGATGCAAGATCCAAGACGGGTCCCAGCTCTGCGATGCTTCGCTAGGCGTGATCGTCTGTTGCAGCCAACCAGGGAAACCCCCAGGGATCAGCCTTGGACCGCGTCTTCACCTGCTCGGCGTCGTGGAGACAGACTGGCAGTGGGAGATCGTCTGGTGTGACGGGAATGTGAAGCAGGGGCGTGACTGGATGAGGATTGACCCAGTGCGCCTCCTGCACATGGCCCAGGCCATCGTGGTCATAGGGCGGGGACTGGGCAAAGCCAGCTCTGGGCAGAACATAGACGAAACCGGAGGCCAGCAGGGCGCGGGCGTCCTGTCCACCCGGCGTCCGGGGAGCCACCGACATGAAGTAGCGCATCGTGGACCACTGGCCTCGTTCCAAGACTTGCAGGGCCATATCGCTTTGCTGTGCCACTTCTGGGCCACGCAGGGCGTACATCATGGCCCACAAGCCGTCCGAGGCCGCATAGACGCCGATGGTATTGCTGAACTCGTCTGCCTGACCGTACTCCTTCTGTGCGCCCACCAGTTCAGTTAGCTCGCCACTTTGCGAACCATGTAGCAAGTAACCCTGTTCGGTCAGCCACTGCAAGAACAACCAGCGTGGCAAGTCTCCAGGCAGCACACCCACATCCCGGGCGTCCCAGGCTGCCGCAAACACCGCCAGATCGGCAGGAGTGACTTCATGTTCTGGGGCTTCCAGCATCCATGTGTGCATGACGACAGGATAGGCGTCGAGCGGCGTTCAGCTTGAGGTCAGACGGCATCGGCAGGGGCTGGTGTCCCGGCCTGGCAGCGCGGCGCGGCGGCCAGTTCAACCACTTGCAGCGGGCCGCTCTTCACCCAGAAGGGCGCTGGGCGATGCTCAGGCCGCAGGGCCGTTGAAGGCGGGTCTCTCCTGCCAGATGCTTTCCCAGGCAGCGCGGGCGCGGGCGGGGGTCTCGTGGTGTGGGGCGGCCCGCTCCAAGGCTTGCCCGGCTCCGTGCCGCGCCCACGGGGGGCGCGGCGGTGGCCGGGGCATCGGTTCGGAGATGGAAGGCCCCCAGCGCTTTCGCTTACGCCAGCTCCAGAAAGTCCCCCGGCTGCATCTCGCCCAGCAGTTCAGCCAGCTTGCCCGTGTGCCGGAGGATGTCCGCCTGGAGGTCCGGGTCACGGGTTCCGTCGTACAGCGCCCACAACAGCCTGTCGAGGTCTTGAAGATCCTCGTGGGTCAGGCTGGGCAATTCCGTTTCCAGTTTTGGCGCGGTCATGCGTTCAGCGTGTCACGCAGTGCCCAGGAAGTGCAATGGAAAAAGCGGCGCAGAGGCCGCTTTGATTCCCTCAATATAGGGCGGTATTCAGCCGCCGTCAAGTTCATGCACTGGGTCTGGGTCTTTGCCGACTCAGACGGTCTGAACACTTTAAGAGGGGGAGGCATCCCCCTGAGACAGAGCTAAGGGCGCTCTGGGCGGCAACCCAGCGGGCTGATGAAACGCCGCCCGCAGCCGCCCAGAGCAACGCTCCGTCTACCCCCTCTGGCCCCGGCAGAAGCAGGGGGAGGGGGCCAAGAGCGAGTAAGCGCCAGACTTGCCCGGCCAATGGTCAGCATAAGGGGGGTGCAGAGGAGGTGAAAACCGCCCAGTGCCGTATCTTGATCAAAAAGCGAAAAACCCGCGCTGGACGGGCTTAAACGCTTGACACAGTATGCATATAATGCTACACTGTCTCTTGTAAGGGGAACTTCTCACGGCCACCCTTACGAGACCTCGGGAGGTCAAGATGACCATAGCAAAATCTGAATTCAGCAGAGACTTTTCGGCCCTGGAGCTGCGGGACGCCACCGCCGATTACCGCACGCTGATGGGCATCACCAAGACCCGTCCAGAGGGGAGCCTGCTCTACTCCAATATGCCGAAGGGCCAGTGCCGACGCCGGGAGAGTGCCGCCGAGGGACTGGGCCTGTATCTGGGCTATGTGATGTTTGACGCGATCCTCAACGACGGGTGCTATGACCCGCAGCGACTGGCGCAGACCGTCACGGATCGTCTGGCCCTGATCATCCAGACCGCGAACGCGCCGAAGCCCAAACGGGTCAAGTCACGTCCGCCCAGCGAGTGAGCTAACCCGACAAAGTGGCCCCGCTCATCAAAGGGGCCACCTCAGCAGAGCAGAAATGAAAGGCCGAGACGGCGACAGGGGCCGGGGCGTCAGGACACCAGCAGGCCCAGGCTCTACCGCCCTCAGCTCCCGCCCGCGCCCGCGCCTCAGCCCCACCCAGCTTGAGCATTGAGGGAGACCCATGAAACGATTACCCGCAAGCCTGCACAGTTCCAGTGTCTCCGAGAAGTTGGTCTGGCTGCACATTCACAGCAATCCCGGTCAGCATTCCGCGCGCAGTCTGGCGGCGGACCTGGGCGGCAGCTCCCGCACCTGGGCGAATGCGCTGTCTGGACTGGTCAAAGATAAACTTCTCGTCGTCGAAAAGGCCCCAGCGGGCATACACGGTGGACAGTACCGAGTTGCACCGAACCTGTAACCATCCCGAATCATTCCCCAGCACCGTGCCGCCCCTTTCTCAGATGCCACTCCCCTTATGCTGATTTCCTAACGGGCTACACTCCCCAGATGGCCGAACTGAAGAAGTTGAGCGAGCTGTTAAGCGGAGTGAGCGCAGCCGAGCATTACAGCATCTACCGAGCATTCAAGCAGGCGATCAAGGCCGGAGAACTGGCCGCCGTTCCCACCATCGGCACGGTGGAGCTTCAGCGCCAGAAGGGTGGTCCTCTGAGCGTGCCAGAGTTCTTGATCAGTGGCGAGCCTGACGATTGGCTGGCGCAGGTGCAGCAGCGCCGCCAGCAGCCCAAAAGCCGCGCCCTAAAGCACCTCGTTACCTTGGAGGACGTGCAGGCAGGCCGCGTGAACTTCGAGGAAGCTGCCGAGCGTTACCGGGCGAGCTTGCAGCCCAAGCCGAAACGCCGACGCCGTAGCAAGGATCAGAGCGATAAGCCCACCGACACCGCCCCAAACTGATTGCCCTCACAAGACCCTGCAAAGGGGTCTTTTGCTTTGGCGTGGTGAAACCCTCCCCAAACGAGCTTGAGCCGCGCTGGGAGGGGGTAAATGGAGGTTGACTGGCAATTTGGGGAGAGTAAGCAAGATAAGGGTGCGGGTAAATTTGCTATCGATAGAGGTTTTTTGCCGTGTGGTACGCTATTTCTATCCGGGTAAACTTTTGACTTCACCACCCGCACACTTTGAGGGGGATAATTACGTGGCAAAACGACAGATCAGTGTATGGGTGGAGGAAGATGTAGCGGAGCGAATCGCAACGCTAGCGAAGCAGGAACAGATCAGTGTGTCGCAGTTTGGGGGAGAGTTGATCAAGCGAGGTCTGACTGGGTATGCGGACAATATAGGCTGGGATTTTGTAGGAGTTCGAGTGGAGGACGCAGTGAAGAAGGAGGTGGGCAATATGTCAGACCGACTAGCGCAACTTCTCGTCCGGGCCACCCTGGAAGGAACGGCCACCCGCGCGCTATTGGTGAACGACATGATGGCCGCGTGCGCGAGCGATGAGCAACGGGATGCCGTGAAGCGGGCCAGCAATCAGGCATGGACAACAGCAGTAGACCGAATGAGGAAGCCTGTGCAGGGGCTGAAAGAAATCTTAGAGGGGGTGTAACCCGTGGGCGTGGTTAAAGGTGGGTATGGACGGTCCAGCAGTGGAGGAGTCAAGTCGTCGAAGCAGGCCACCCGCTACGCCGCCAACCGAAAGGGAGAGGAGCAGCACCAGGGAGGCCGCGAGATTTATGACCGGGACGGAGTGGTCAGCAAAGACGAGGCTTACCGGAAGATCGAAGCGGCAGACCAGGGCGGCGACAAGTACCACTACCGTCTGACCCTGAGCCACGCCCAGACCGGAGAAGGAGTGGACCACAACGCGACGACCCGCGAAACCATGCAGCGTCTGGAGGAGCGGCACGCCGCGCAGGGCGGAGCCGTGACGTGGCACGCGGTCAACCACACGGACCACACCCGCCACGAACACACCCACGTTATCGCGGTGACGGATCGGCGCATCGGCACAGCAGACTTTGCCAACATGCGCGCCGAGATGGACCGCAGTTACGAGCGCCACACTCCCCGTGACATTGAGCGCGTGGAGCAGGTCAGGCCGCAGGAGCAGCGCCAGGAAGTGCAGGTGCAGGCCACGCCAGAGCAGCAGCGCGAGGAAGCGCAGACCACTCCCGAACCCCAGCGCCCGCAGGCCGAGCCAGCCCAGGAGCAGTGGGAGGCGCAGGAGCGTACATCGCCCGATCCGAGCGCCGAGCAGCCTGAGCGAAAGCAGCCGCAGCGCCAGTTGGAAATGGACTGGATCTACACCGAGGAGCAGTATCGGGACGAGCGGTATCTAGCAGAGAGGCCGTCGCTGATCACCAGCGGCGAGGCGACCAGGGAATATGACCAGTACAAGCAGCTAGAGGCCACACTCCAGCCGCTGGAGCGCCAGGAGCTGCACACCCGCGAGATGGAATGGGCCAGGGAGCAGCGGGAATCAGGACAGCGCCCCGAACTGAATCAAGCCTACTGGCAGGACCACGGCGCAGTGATCGAGGACCTGCGCCAGTCCAGGAGCATGACCGAGGGAGGACGCCAGCGCTACATGGACAGCCAGGCCGACAACCGCTGGATGCACCGCGCCGTGAACGAACGGGGCCTCAAGGGAGAAGCCTTGATCCAGGGCTACCAAGCGCGGCAGGAGCTGCGCCGTGATGAGCGCGCCGCTCAGGAGCCGCAACGGCAGACCCGCTGGGGCGAGGACCGACGCCAGCACAACGCCGAGCAGGCCCAGCGCTTTGAGCGTCAAGCGCAGGCATGGGCCGAGCGGCCCGCGCGCAACCCGCGCCAGCAGCAGCGCCAGGAGCGGCAGCAGGACCAGTATCAGGGAGGGCGTGAACGGTGAACGACTTCAAGAAGCGTGGGGTGTCCGCTGTTCAGCGCCAGCAGCCCAAATTCAAATTGGCATGGACGGTGATTCTCTGGACCGGCTTGATTCTGTGGGCGCTCGCGTTCAGTCCGAGGTTCTACCCGCTGGGCATCAACCTCCTAGGCTTCTTACCGTTGATTGTCCTTGTGGCACAGCACTTCAAGCTCATCCCAGAAGAAAAACACAGGGTGTCATGGGCAGCGGTCATCTGGGCCATGCCCTTTTTGTTCATTACAGGCGTGTTCAGAATGCAGCCCGGTCCCACACTGTTCGTCACCATCGCTGGTGTCTCCCTCATCCTGTTCTATTTCTCGTCAATGGTGCCGACTGGGGCCTACAGCGGGCGATTCATGCGGCATAAGGAAGCGGAGAAATTCTTGATCACCCGCGAGGAGGAACCTTACATGCTGCCCGTTGCCGCCCTGGACGGCCAGCCCATCGGTATCAAGCCCTACGTGCTGAGCAAGATTCAGGGCGAGCTGGGACACCTCACGGTGATCGCGCCCACCCGCAGCGGGAAAGGACTCCTCCTCACGTCGCATCTGCTGACGTGGGTAGAGTCCGCCATCGTCCTCGACATTAAGGGCGAGAACTGGGAGAAAACCAGCGCGGCGCGGGCCGAACTTGGTCCGGTGTACGTGCTGAACCCGGAAGGCATGGGGTCCAGATTTGACCCTATTGCCGAGCTGATGGAACTGGGAACCGACAGCGAGGCCGCACTGCTCCAGGCCGTGAACGTGATTCTGAAACCGGAAGAGGACACCCAGCCGATCTTTCTGCTGACCGCTGTTCCCGCGCTGCGCGCCGGAATGCGGGTGGCCCACGCCCTGGGGGAGCCGGTGCTGCCGTGGGTCTATGCCCAGTCCCGCGCCGGAATGCGGGCGTATGTGCGGAACGTCCAGGCGCAGGCCGAGCGCCTGGGCGACTGGGCCAGCATCGACGACATGACCCAGTACCTGGGGCGGCCTGTCGCAGAGGTGCAGGACGCGCAGTGGGCCGACTCCAAATGGATGCCCGCGCAGGCATGGGCCAACCTGACCGCCGCCCTGGGGCGCGTGTGTACCGAGGGCGTGTTGAAAATGACCAGCGGGCGGGACTTCAGCGCCGCTGACCTGAAACGCCGCCCCACCAGCGTCTACCTGATCTGGAAAGAGGACATGGGCGAGGGGTTGAAAGACGCCTTCAGCCTCGTCTCTCTGGCGCTGCTGAAGGGCCTGAGCCGCTACGCCGACAACCACAAGGGCGAGGTTATGACCGAAGTTCTCTTCGTGGTGGACGAGGCCGGAACGTTCAAAGTTCCCGATCTGCCCAAGCTCATGGCAACCCTGGCCGGGCGCGGCGTGTGGCTGTCCCCCTACTTCCAGAACGTGGTGCAGATGCAGCGCCAGTACGGGGAGAACGCCGAGCAGGAGATCATAAACAACTCTTCCGCCGTCGTCTGGTATCCCAGCGCCGAGAAGAGCGCCGGGGAGTACATCGAGCAGTTCGCAGGCAAGGAGAGCGTGGTCACGACGAGTGCCAGCAGTGAAGGAACCACCACGGCCAGCACCACAGACCGCCCCATCATCACGGCCAGCGAGTTCAGCCAGCTTGGGGAAAACGCGGTGCTGGTCCAGTTCAAGAATCACCAGTGGCTGAAAGCCGAGCCGATGCGGTGGTTTGAGTTTGCCCACCTGAAAGACCGCGTCCAAGAGAAGGGTGTGGGGGGCGGCCCTATCGCGTGGAGTCTGAGCGACTATCGCAGCCGAATCGCGCCCATTCGGCCTGTCGCCCAGGCCCAGCCGCAGGTCAGAGCGATTACCCCGGCCCCAGCGGTCAGGCCAGCGCCACCGCTGCCACCACCCAACGCGCCAGCAGGGTGGTACAACATGGATGACGAAGACGAGAAGTCCGGTCAGAAGTTAAACTAATCAATTTTTCAGAGGTTGATATATGAAACAAGACCAAGCGGGCATAGAAAAATTTCTGGATGGGCTTTTATCGGCCTATCTAGGAAAATACGATAGTAGAACGGAATTTGAAAATTCTTTGCGAGTGATGGCTCCTCTATTTGAAAGAGCAGATGACTATAAGCATATAGATGATACTGAAATAATTTCGATGGGGCTGAGTAAATTTGATGAGGCGGTAAGAACAAAGCTGTTGAACTGACATCAGTTCAACAGCTTTAAAAAATTGCTGTATTTTAAGCAGCGAAAGCGAATTCGTTCTGATTCCCAGCCAAGTCGGAATGACCTGGAACTGAGGCGGCGAAAGCGAATTCGTTCTGGTTCCCCGCGAACGCGCTACCAGCGAGGGCGAATGCAGCCACCAGAGCAACCAATTTGAAGATTTTTTTCATAATTTCCTCCGAAGATATTTTACAGGTACGGGATTTATGTTTAATCCGCTTTTCATGTGCTAGACAGTAAAAACAGTTGCACCCGGCTTGCGCCGGGTGCTAATCTGCTCCAGAAGCGGCTGATTGGCGTCCCCACGCCTCCCAACCTGCTACCCCACTACTCAAGGAATCACTCTCAATGAAAAACCCAGAGCAGGGCAGCTTTACCGATATGGTAAGGCAAGACGCCCGTGTAGCGCAAGATTTAGTTACAGTTACCCCCACCCTCACCCCCCGTCAGGCAGACCGGGCGACGAAGTATCTCGCCATGCTCAACCGGGAGGCCGCGCCCGATGATGCTGCTGGCACAGTCCTAGTGGCAGCGCCGGATGTGATCGAGCGGCCCGCGCGCAAGGGTTACGCCGAGCTGTCCGCCGAGCGAGTTGAGCGCCGGACCAAAAGCAAGGCGCACCACCGGGCCGCGAGGAAGCCCGCGCCGCCCGCCGTGGAGGCCACAGAGGGCGAGGACAGCGCGAACGGCCCCGCCCTGTGGCTGCTGGACGCCTTGCAGTTCTGCGAGCAGCAAGACGCCCAGGTGCAGACCGAGCGGGCCAGGGTCTTTGTCACGCAGAAGGTGCAGCGCCAACCCCTGCCCCGTCTGTCCGAGTTGCTGGCGCTGGAGCTGTTCCGTCCCAAGCGGGGAAAAGGATTTGGGACTGCTGGCGCTGGAGCCTTGGCTGTGCGGCTATACGAGCTGGCGCGGGTCTTCCTGGCCGCCCGCCTGTACCTGTACGACAAGGACGGCCATCCCCCCAAGCAAGTCGTGATGCACCTGTGCGCCGAACTGCTGGCCGAGTCGCTGGGGATCTGTGACAACACCATGCGGGAGTGGACGGCCCAGCTCACGGCCAAAGGCTTCGTGTACGCCCGCCATCACTACACCAGCATGACCGGCAAGGACGGGCAGCGCATGACGGCCATTGACGGCACGCTGTACGCCGTCAGCCTGGCCCCCGGCCACGTGGCCCGCCTGAGATACCACGACTACAAACGCCAGTACCGGGACCTGGACGCGGACAAGGCAGCAGGCAAGACGGCGTACAACGCGATTCTCAACGCCGAGAGGCGATTCCAGGAGGCCCAGATTTTAGAATGCGTACAGGACGATCAATTTTTTATTGAGGGGTCATCAAATCCCACAGGGCAGATGCAGGCTGAACTGCTCGAACAGCTTAGGAGATGGGCCGTTATTCCAGGAAATATTGACACCCAAAACCCGTTAAAACATGACCCCGCAATAAACGACGCTGCCCAGGCCGAACGGCTGCTGAATGGCGTGCAGGACGTGGTTTTCCTGCTGCCCACCTTGCTGGAAGCGCACAAGTCGAAACGGGCGGCACTGGTGGGGATGATGGGCGCGGCCCTGGCACGCGATCTGAAAGACTCTCACAGCCGGTTGTACTACTGCAAAGTGATCTGGCAGGCGTGGCAGGCCGAGATCGAGGGGCGGGATGGATTGCAGGCGCTGGCCGCCCAATTGCAGCGCCTGGAGGTGGATAGACGCGAGTGGAAGGGCTTGAGAAGGCCAGCGGCGCTGTTGGCCAGCCGACTTCAGATGGCATAAAAGTAGCTTCTATGGTGGAAACTATTAGCGGAGGTGCCTGTGCGAATAAAAAGTTTTACTATGAACGATGTCACTTGCTTTTCTAGAATCGATATGGATTTTGTTAAAGATGATAAGCCAGCACGATGGATAATTATCTTGGGTGAAAATGGAACCGGCAAGAGTACCATATTAAAAATGCTTGCCCTGAGTTTGCTCGGTGACCGTATGTCTCTTGATATAGTCGATAGAGTGCAAATTGCTAGATTTAAACGTAATAGTTCAAAATCATTGCCAAGTACTTTACTCAAAGTAACTCCTAATACACGCGACAAAAACAAAATAAGAGGAAAGACGTCCTATTCTTCGGTATTTATTATATATATTAATTCCGGTAGAAACACAGGCGTTAAGTTAGGGATCCCAGCCACTACTAGCTTTGTTAATGGTGAAGCAGAATTCGATAGACTTTCTAAAACTATGCATTCGGAAGATATTACATCAGGATGGTTTAGTGCAGGCTATGGGCCTTGGCGGCGTGCCCCTAGTACTGTAACCACTGGTAGACGTGATGATCACGACATTTTACTACAGACTAAGTCAGGTAGATTTGCATCATTATTCATAGATGATATATCACTCTCAACTTTTAGTAATTGGATAATTGATTTAGAATATAGGGTTCTAAAAGATCCAAGCGATGCGTGGAGCAAAAATATGATGGATATAGCTATAAGCGTGTTGGAAATATCCCTAAAAGGTTTAAAATTTGAAGGCATAAGTCAAAATAGAGAGATATTGTTTAAGGGACCTGACGGTATTATTGCTATGGAACAGCTTAGTGATGGGTATAGAAGTATAGCGGCTTGGTCTGGAGATTTGGCAAAAAGATTGATTGAAGCCTACCCCGAATCTAAAGATCCTCTAAGAGAGGAGGGTGTAGTGCTAATAGATGAGATAGATATACATTTACATCCCAAATGGCAACGTGAAATTGTTGAACATACTAGAGAATTATTTCCTAATTTACAATTTATAGTAACTTCTCATAGTCCATTTGTAGCTCAAGATGTAACAGATGAAGACAAGCTTTTTATCACATATAGAAATGAAAATGGGGTAGATATAAAAGAATGGGATATACCGATAGGAGGATGGCGTGTTGATCAAATCTTGACAAGTAAGCTTTTCGGCCTCAAAACAACTAGAAATGAAAATATCGAGACTAAGGAAGTGGAGAGGAAAAATCTTTTGGAGAGTATGTACAATCCGAAAATACTATTTTCTAAAGAAGATGAGGATAAGCTAAAAAAAGTTGAAAAATGGCTCGATGACAATAGGTCTGCACCAGTAGGAGAAGATTTTGGCGGATTCTACTCGGCTGCCGACAAGTTTTTAGATCTCTTGGAAAAAAAGGTGGCAAAAGAGAATGCGCCAAGTAATACGTCTACCGATACCGACGATTCTTAGAGACAATTATCAGGATTGGACTGATGAACTTTGTCAAGCTCGCACTGATTACTATGCAGATTTACATTTATATAAGACACGTGCTATTTCTAGTGAACCGAGTAAGCCGAAAGCTAAAACTGAACGATATGCACATAAGAAAGTCAAAGAAAATTTAATCCAAATGTTTGGTAAAAAGTGCGCTTACTGCGAATCGAAAGTTGATCATGTAAGTTATAGACAAGTAGAGCATTTTAGGCCTCAATCTATATACCCCTCCCTAGCATACAAATGGGAAAACCTACTATTTGCATGTCAAAGATGCAATTGCGAATACAAGAATGCGTCCTTCCCAATAAATGATGGAATACAGCCAACTGAAAACGCAAGTAATCCCTATTTGCCAGATGATTTAGATGATAATTTATTGATTGATCCTTGCTCAGATAATCCTGATGACCATATAGATTTTTCTAGAGAAATACCCGTCGGTAAGACTGTGCGAGGCCAGTACTCTATTGCTGTGTATGGACTCTGGAGAGATGATCTTAATGAAGAGAGAAGAAATCGTATCCGTGAGATACAAGCTATTTTAGCATTATATATCAATGCAAAATCTGATAAGAATCAATCATCGCTATCTAGATGTGAATTACTCATAAAAACTTACATACATCAAGATTCTATCTATTCTGCTTATATGATAACCCAGGTTAAAAATTCACTCGTCGCAGCAGATTTT
>NZ_CP044989.1:300000-380021 GCF_009017495.1 Deinococcus sp. AJ005
GCGCCGGGGTGCTGGAAATGTGTTGCGCCTGATCGAACGCACCGGAATCCTTGCCCAGGCTCGCGACGCGAGTGATGGGGCCGAACAGGGCGTGGAACACGAGGAGGCCCGCGCTTTAATTCGCCGTGCCGGGGCTGAGGGAACGGTGCTGCTCAAGAATGACGGTAGCCTCTTGCCGCTGCCCGCAGGTGCGAGGGTGGCCGTGATCGGCCCGAACGCGGCCAGCGCCCAAGTTATGGGTGGCGGCAGCGCCCAGATGAACGCCCACCGCAAGGTTTCGCCGTTGGAAGGGTTGCGCGCCGCGCTGGGTGAGGACCGCGTGACCTATGCGCTGGGCTGTGACAATGACCGCTACCTGCCCACGCTGGACGTTCCGGTCCGAATCGACTATCTCGGCCAAGACGGCGAGGTTATCGCTACCGAAGAGAAACAGGGCAGTGAAGTGATGTGGGCCAGCTTTCCTGAAGGGATTCAGCCCGAATCGTTTCGCGCCCGCCTCAGTCTGACCCTGACGTCCCCCCAGGACGCGGAGTATGATCTGAGCCTTTACAGCGCGGGCCTCAGCCGTCTGACCGTGGACAGCGAGGAAATCATTGACAATTGGACGAATTGGCAGCCTGGAGACACCTATTTCGCATTCGGGAGCAATGAGGTGCGGGCCAGGCAGTTCCTGAGTGCCGGGGAGCATACCGCTGTGGTGGAAGTTACGCCCAAGGCCGTTGAGAAATCGGTTGCAGGCTTTAGCGCCGTGCGTTTAGGCTTTCGCGCACTTCTAGAAGCCAACGCTTTGCAGGAAGCGGCCCAGATCGCCGCGCAGGCCGATTACGCCGTGGTCTGCGTGGGCACCACCGGGGAGTGGGAGACCGAGGGTGTGGATCGGCAGGGCCTGAACCTCCCCGGACAGCAGAACGAACTCGTCCGTGTCGTGCGGGCTGCCAACCCGCGCACCATCGTCTTGCTGCAAACGGGCGGCCCGGTGCTGATGCCGTGGTTGGATTCGGTGCCTGCGCTGCTTCAGGGCTGGTTTCCCGGTCAGGAGGCTGGACACGCCTTTGCCGATGTGCTGACCGGGCGAGCTGACCCCGGCGGACGCCTGCCGCAGACTTTTGTCTCCAGGCTCTCAGATGATCCTACCCACCCTGAGACACCTGATCTTCAATATCCCGGCGAAAACGGCCATGTCGAGTACAAAGAAGGGCTGTTCATCGGCTACCGGCATGTGGACGACGCTGGAACGCAGCCGCTGTTTCCGTTTGGTTTCGGTCTGAGTTACAGCACTTTTGAACTCTCGAACGCCCGAATGAGTGCTGAACGGATCGTGCCAGGTGACAGCGTGACCGTTAGCGTCACCGTGACCAATACTGGACAGTGCTGGGGCCAGACGGTGGCCCAACTGTACGTGCGTGACATGGACGTGAAACTGAAGAGGCCATATAAGGAACTCAAGGGCTTTGCCAAAGTGAGCCTGAAGCCAGGGGAAGCGGAAACCGTGGAAGTGCAACTGGATATGCGCTCGCTGGCCTATTTTGACGATGACCGGAAGGTCTGGGTGGCAGATGCGGGCGGGTTTGAGCTTCTGCTGGGTCAGAACAGCGTGGATTTGCCGATAGACCTTAAATTCACACTAGACAGTGAGTGGATTCAGGAATTGCATTGGAAGCGCATGTAACCACTGCACTACAGCATTTCTCATAAAAAGTTTATTTTTATGCCTGAGTGAAGCGCAGTAGTTCGGAACCTTTTTTGATGTCGCTGGAAATATCTGCACTGGGGCAGCTTCGCCGTCCACCCCCCCTGCTGGCGCAGCTCTTGCGGGTCCCAACCCTCTGCTAGCGAAGAGTGACAAGTCCTCCGCAGGGGGCGGGCGCTGGGCTGCCCCGCCACGCAGCACCGCCGGGTCCGGCTGCTGATCCGCCGCGTGCGCGCCTTGATCGGCGACCGCGCCAGCATCGTGGAAGACCGGGACGGGACGACCCGTTACCGGCTGTCCACGGACTGGCACTGGAGTCTGGATTGGACGGGCACGGGACCAGTGTTGCCCAAGCTGGACAGCCCCTTTGCTTCAGAAATGGCCCAGCGAACGCTCTGAAAGGTCATGGATCCATACACAGTCCACGCGGGGCAAATCCGCTGCGGTCAGGCGTCCCTGGGTCAACGCGTCCGCCAGATCGCTGGACCACTCGAACGCTCCGGACAGCCGCAGTTGTCCGGTATGCACCGTGATGAGGGCCGGATGATGGACGTACTCCCCCGTCCAGCGGGCCAGCTCGCGGATACTGGCGTGCCGACGCCTCTCCTCTGTCCGGGTGCAGCCCTCGGCGAGTAGCGCTGTCGCCGCGCTGGCCACCGTGGTCTCCCCCTCCACGGTGAGGTAGGTCAGCAGCAGGGCCGCCCTCACAGAATCACCGAGTGCATGCACCTCGCCGTCCAGATGCAGCTGCCGGCGCCCGAGGACCTCGACGCGGGCGGGCCGGCGTACCGGTGCCGGCGCTGCCGGCTTGCCAAGCTGTTCAGTGGCGATCTGCCTGGCCGTAAGCAGCAGGGTGTGGCTCCGCAGGACTGAGGGGAGCATTTGACCCACTGTCAGGGCCTGGTCCACGTGTCGAAGTGCTGACAGGGGTTCGGTCCACTACGCCCTGAACCCCGCCCAACTGTCCAGGCTGCTGTTCGCCCTGGTGGTGGGCAACGTGCTGGCCCTGCCGCCCGCCACCCTGCTGATGAGACGTGTCGGTGGCCGGGCGACGGCGCTGATCAGCCTGACCGTGATGGCCGCCGGCCTGGCCAGTCTGCCGCTCAGCTCCAGCCTGTCAGCAGCGATTCTGGCCGCCCTGGTCTACGGCGCGGGGTTCAGTGGCGTGGACCTGAGCATGAATGCCCTGGGCACTTGGCTTGAGGAGCGGCTGGAACGGCCAGTCATGTCCAGCTTCCATGCGGCGTTCTCGATCGGGGCGCTCCTGCTGGGCCGGGGTGTGACGCTCCCGGTTCATCTGATCTCTGCGAGTGCATTGACCCTGGTCTGCGGCGCCCTGCTGACCGTCAGGCTGCCCATCCACCTCACCCGGCAGGAGCCGTCTACCGGCCAGTCACGGCCCGGCACGCTGCTGCTCCTGCTGTTGGCCGCTGGATTCGGCGCGGCGCTGTGCGAGGGGGCGGTGGCCGACTGGGCCGCCGTCTACGTCCGGGGGGTCATGGACGTCACGCCGGACATCGCCAGCCGGGGCTTCGTCATCTTCGCCCTGAGCATGGTGGTGGGCCGGCTTGCGGGCAACCGGCTGGCGGCACGATTCGGACGCGGGCCGCTGGCCAGCGCCGCCGCACTGGTGGGCAGCGTGGGCTTTCTGATCGTCTCTCTGTCCGGGAGTGTCCAGAGTGTCCTGCCCGGATTCCTGCTGGTGGGCCTGGGGCTGTCGGTGCTGGCCCCGCTGGGCTTCAGTGCCGCGTGGCAGCTCGGGCAGGCGCGGGGCGTGGCCCTGATGACCGCCGTGTTCTACGGCGGCTTTCTGGCGGGGCCGCCGCTGGTGGGCCTCGGCGTCCACCTGCTGGGCTTGCAGGCGGCGTTCACGTTGCCGCTGATGCTGACCGTGCTGTGCCTGATCCTAAGCGCCGGGTTCCGGGTGTACGCCGAGCGGCCAGTGGGAGAAGCCGCGTGAACGCATCACGGCCACTGAAATCCACGCCCACTCTCCCGTGATCAGGGCTGCCCTGATGACCACAAGGAGTTCGATGCTTATCTCTCTTCCTTCCCTGCCCACCGCCAGATACGACGAATTCACCGAATGGTACGTGCGGCTCGTCGACGAGATGCTCTCGGTGCCAGACGGGTTCTGGACCGCCATGCTGGAGGTCTTCGATCAGCGCCTCGCCGGGCGGATAGCAGGCCAGACCGTCCTCGACGTGGCCTGCGGCGAGGGCCATCTCGGCCGTCGGCTGGCCCACTTCGGGCCTGGGCAGATCACCGGCGTGGACATCTCGGTCAACCTGCTGGAATACGCCAGGCAGCGCAACGCCTCGCCGGGCCACGCGTACCGGCTGGACGACGCGCAAACACTCGCCACGGTAGGCAGCGCGTCCGTGGACGTGGCGGTGTCCTGCCTCGCCCTGATGGACATTCCCGATCACGAGCGTTTCTTTCAGGCCATCTGGCGCGTGCTGGTGCCCGGCGGGACCCTGATGTTCTCCTGCCTGCATCCCTGCTTCGAAGCTCCGTTCGACGAGGAGAGCGGCCCACAGTTCCTGACCGAGGGCGAGGAGCGCCTCGGCTACCTGATTCGCAACTACCACCGCGAACGGCCCTGGCAGTCCGGGAACGCGGGGCTGCGCGACCACTTCGGGGCGCATCACTGCACCCTGTCGACCCTCTTGAACACGCTACGCCAGACTGGCTTCAAGGTGACCCATCTCGCCGAACCGGTCACCCCGGATGAGGGCCTGTTCAGCCGGGTGCCCAGGGTCCTGGTGGTCGAGGTGCGGAAGACGGGACCGGCCTGACTTTCAAGACGGAAACTCCACTCGGAGTTGATCGTTTGCGCAAACGGCTCGGCTGGGGTCACTTATGAGTAACTGATAACCAGAAATCCCCACCAGCGCCCCTCAACGTGCAGTTCAAGAGCCTGAGACCCAGTGCTGGCGATGACCTCTCCAGCCAGCGTGGTTAGAACCGCCCCACGCACTTTCAGGTGACCGTGCCCGATGCGGACCGTGCGGCGCTCCGCTGTGAGATTGAGCAGACTCAGGGTGAGCGTGTGCTTCGCCCCATCAAGCTCAGCACCCACCACCCGTACTCCGTCAGGATCAAGGTCGAGCAGTTGTGCGGCCAGTTCCCCACTTTCAGCGCTGTCGAAGGGCTGAATTTCAGGTTTGTAGACATGCTTCAAGGCACGCTTTGCACTGTTCACCAGATTTTCGGCAGCGTGCAGTTCCAGCGTGAACTCGAAACGCAGCTCCCCGGCCTGATCCGCCATGAAATTGGTGTCCCAGTAATTGTTGGTCAGCCAGGCGTTCAGGGTGGCGCGGTATGGGGCAGCTTTCTCTCCGGCAAATCGCCCGAAGGTGTAGCCACCGATTTGCCACAGCGGCGCGTCGGGCGTGGCGACGGTCACGCCCGCCTCCCCGTCCTGCATGCGCAGCCAGTCCAGCGTGGTGACGTAATGGCGGCTGCTGCCAGGCAATTGCTCACGGTCAAACTCCACCGCCGCGCCCGCCGTTTCAAAGTGGGTGCGGGCCGCATCTGACAGGGCCAACGGCAGGTGCAGGTAGGTGGCACGCGGCGTCACGTCGGGCTGGAGGTTCAGGATTACGCGGATGTGAAGCGCCGTCTCGTGGGGGTGCAGCCAGTAGCGCACACTGGCCGACTCTCCATTGGCGAGTTGGAGTTGCTGCTCATACACGGCAGCGCCGGGCACGGTCTGGCCCTGGCTGCCCAGGACAGTGGCACTTTCCCGGCCGGCCTCCCAACCGTGATGCCAGGCCGCATGCATGTCGAACTCTTCCCATTGCGGCGGGCCAAAGATGGCATTCCGGCGGCCCTCCGTGGGCCATTCCAGCACCACCTGACCCAGGCGCTCCCCGGCGCGAACAAACTCCCGGCCCTGGCAGAGCAGTGAAGTCAGGCCGCCCGCCTGCGGGTCAAAAGTGGCCGTGACCTGCCCATTGCCGAGGGTATGTTCGGTCTGGGTCAGGTCTTCCGAGGAAGCGGCCAACTGCTTTAACGGCACGCTCAGGTGGCCCAGACCGGGCAGTTCCAGCGGCCCCACCCAGCGCTCCTTTCCCCGGCGTCCGTTCCATTCCACGTCGAACCGCTGCGCCAGATGCGGGAGATCAGGGGCATAGCGCTCCAGGTTCTCTGGCACCCGCAGCATGGCTGACACTGGAAATGGATTGGCGTTGTACACCAGCAGGCTCGGCCCATCACTGGGAAGTTGCCGCGCCAGCTTTAGCAGGGCGTCCCGCTTGAGGGAGCGGGCCAGGGTCGCACCCTCGTAAGCGTAGTTGAGCTTGTGGCTGAGCTGGATGGCCGTCTCGTCACTGCTGGGCGTGGCGGCCCCCCAGGTGTGTTCGGCGTACAGGCTCAGCGCGTCTCCCGCCTCCTGCGCGAGCTGGGCGGCTCGCCCTAAGCCTGGATCAGGCGACGCGGACCAGCCCTGGAGTTGCCGCGCCACCTGCAAATCGCGCTGCCCCTGCATCTGCAGGCGGGTCTCGCGGGCGGTGCTGCCGGACCCGAAATTCCACCAGTCCGTCCAGTCACCGCTGAGGGTGGGCAGCGTGTCCAGCGCCTCCTGACGCAGCCGATCGAAATACTGCGTCAGCGTGCAGAGTCGCAGGCGGACGGGCTGACCGCTCTCGTTCCAGCGCTGCACGAACCCAGAGAGATGAAGATCCGGCGAGTCGTTGTCCGAGAAATAGATGTTGGTGGGCTGCACGCCCAGCACCGGCAGGGCGTAGCCGTAGGCCTCCAGCTTCTCCAGGCGGGGATGGCCTCCTCCACACTGCTCTCCCCGCCCAGCCGCATAGCCCGGTTGGGGGTGGAATGGTAATGGGGGCCGTTGTACGTCAGGAGTTTCTCTCCGTCCGGTGAGGCCCACCAGAATGCGCCGGGGCGCGGCGTGACGGCCCGCCCAAAGTGTTCGTTGATCGCCATCGAGAAGCCGTCGATGCCGTGATCCAGCAGCAGCCGCACGGTTCCCCACGGCAGGCCATTGATATCGCTCTGCATGGCGCTGCGAATGGGAACGCCCTCAGCACGCAGCCACCCGGCCTCCTGAAGTTGCTGGGCGAACAGCGCGTGATCGGCCAGCGGCGTCATGTTCCAGCGAAAGGCCGCCACGTCCAGAGTTCCAGCTTGCACGGCAGCCAGAAAACGCCGCTGCTGCTTTGCTCCGGCCTGCGCCCACCAGCGCCAGACGATCCCGGCACTCTCGCAGGTCCAGCGAAAACGGGCGTCGTCTGGCAGATCGGCGGTCTGGTCCATGAGGTCCAGTGCCTGATCAATGAACTGGTTGTGCAGCTCAAAAACGATGCGCTGCGGCTGAGTAAAGCCGATGTCGGTGTGCGAGTGGTGGATCAGCCAGAGTTCGTCGACCATACTGGGACCGTCCCCTTCAGTCGCCCACGCTGCTCAGCCTCAGCCCCTGCATGAAGTAGGGCCGCAGCAACAGGAACAGCAGCAGGGTGGGCAGGCTGGCGATCATGACCGCCGCGATCAACGTGGGGCCGTCGCTGCCCGCGTAGAGGCCCTGCATTCCGGCCAGGGTGGGCATGATCGGGCGCACGTTGTCGGACTTGCTCAGCACCAGGCCGAACAGCAGATCATTCCAGATCCAGGTGAACTGAAACAGCAGCAGTACCAACATCGGGGCGCGGGTCAGCGGAAGCATGATCTTCCAGAAAATCATCCAGTCGTTGCAGCCGTCCAGCCGGGCCGCCTCCTGAAAATCCCACGGCATCGAGACGAAAAAGCCGCGCATCACGAAGGTGCAAAACGGAATGCAGATGGCGATATAGAAGAGCACCATGCCCACCCAGGTGTCGTACAGGCCGAAACTGGTGTACGCCTTGAACAGCGGAATCAGGTAGACCTGAAATGGGAAGACGGTGCCGGAATAGATCAGCAAAAACCACCACAGCCCGCGCGGCAGCTTCAGCCGCACGATGCCGAAGGCGGCCAGCGACGCCAGCAGAATGGCTCCCGCCGAACCCACCAGGCCGTAGCTCAGGCTATTGACAAAGCCGCTGCCCAGGCCCTGCGCCCAGGCGTTTTGCAGGTTCTCCCACAGGTGAAAGCCCTGCGGCAGTTGCCAGCTCTCGCCCATGTTGTATTCGCGCTTGTCCTTGAAGGCGTTCATGAACACCAGCAGCAGCGGCAGCAGCCAGAACACGCAGATGATGCCCCCCAGCACCCCGCCCACCACCATGCGCGTGCGCTCCTTGCGCGCCCGCGCCGATTTGCCCGCGTTGGGAGGAGTGAAACCGCCAGAAGCTGTGGTCATACGTGGCTCTCCTTGTCCATGACGTTGCGCAGGTAGAAGTACGAGAAGGCCAGGGCGATCAGCGAGATGACCACGGCGATGGCCGCACTCACACCCTGGTGAAAGAGGATGAAGCCCTCGCGGTACATGGTGACGACCAGCGTTTCGCTGCTGCGGGCCGGGCCGCCCTGGGTCATCACCCAGATCAGGTCAAAGACCTTGAAGCCGTTGACCGCCGCCATCAATGACGCGATGGTGACGTAGGGCGTCATCAGCGGCAAGGTAATCAGGCGGGTGAATTTCAGGCCGCTGGCCCCGTCGATCTTGGCGGCCTCCAGCGGCTCGCGCGGCAGGCTTTGCAGGCCGATCAGGAAGATCATCAGGTTGGCCCCCACACTTTGCCAGGTGTACGTGGCGATCATGGACCAGGTGTTGAGCGGCGAGCGGAAGAGCCATTCGGTCTGGCTCAGCGAGTCGAAGCCCAGAGCGCCCAGCGCCGCATTCAGCACGCCGCTGGTGGGATCGAAGATAAAGCTGAACAGCACGCCCGCCGCCGCCGCCGCCAGGGTGGACGGCAGATACAGCGCGGTGCGGAAGAAATTGCCGCCCACCACGCGTTCCAGGGCCAGTGCCATTGCAAAGGCCAGGCTCACGGGCAGCACCACCGACGCCACCACCCAGATCAGCGTGTTGCGAAGGGAGAGGGTAAAATTGGAACTGGTGAACAGCTCCGCGTAATTCCTGAGGCCCACGAAGTTGGGCGTCCGCAGGCCATCGGCGTCGGTAAAGCTCTGCCAGAAGGTGTACAGCATGGGGGCGAGCAAAAAGACCACCACGAAGAAGACCGCTGGCAGAACAAAGAGGTACGGGGTCAGCGAAGCGGCTGTGGAACATCTGGCAGACGCGCGTCTGGCCGGGGTACGGCCCTGCTGGGTCACGGTCATGATCGGTCAGGCTCCTTTGAAAAACGTTAAAAAGACGCCACGCTGCCGCAGCGCCTTCTTTCTGAGGCGAAAAGGGTAGCCTCAACGCCCGCTTACTTCTGCTTGTTCCAGTACGCGTCGGCCAGCTTCTGGAGATTGGCCTGGACCTGCGACTGGGTGCTGGGATCGAGCATGAATTTGCTCAGCTCGTCCACGCCGGGTTCGATGATCTCGGTGGGGGTGGCTTCCCAGATGCGGTTGATCAATCTCGGCTTGCTTTTGCTCAGCGCGCTGGTCAGCTCCTTGGTCACGGGATTGTCCACCGTCACCTCGTTGTTCACCGGCGTGAAGCTTTGCAGGTTGCTCCACAGCGTCTGGGCCTTGGCCGACATCCAGAAGTCGGCGACTTTCAGGGCCTGCGCCTTGTTGACGGCGTTCTTGGAGACGATCAACGGGCTGGCTTCGTAGATGATGACCGGCTTGGCTTTGGCATTCATGGTGGGCAGGATGAACACGCCGTAGTCCTCACCGGGCTTCAGGCCTGTCCCGGCGATGGTGGCGGTATACCAGTCACCGGCCAGGATGTTGGCGAGCTTACCCTGGGCGAACAGCTTGGCCATGCCGTTGGTCCCGCCCGAGCCGAAGCCCGTGCTGGCGGGCGTGAAGTAACCCTTATCCATCCAGCTCTTCCAGGTGGTGAACACCTTGGTGACCCCCGGATCGGTGTACTTGGCCTTGCCCACCATCAGCCGCTCGTACAGGTCCGGGTCCTGGCGGGTCAGGAATTCCTCGAACCAGATGAAGGCCGGCCAGCGGTCCTCCACGGATTGCCCGAAAGCGGTCACGCCCCTGGCCTTGAGCTTGGCGTTGTTGGACTCCAGTTGCGCCCAGGTGGTGGGCGGGGTAATCCCAGCGTCCTTGTAGGCTTTTTTGTTGTAGAACACGGCCCAGTACGCCACGTTGTTGGGCAGCGCGTAAATCTTGCCGTCAAAGGTGAACGCCTTGGCCAGGTCCGAGCCGTACTCCCCGGCCTTCTGGTACTTCTGCCAGATGGGCGTCAGGTCCTGAAGGGTGCCGGACTCAACGAGGTCTTTCATGCGGTAGCCGGACCACCAGGTAAACATCGCTGGCGCTTTGCTGGTACTCAGCGAGGTCCGCACGGCGGCCTGATAAGTACTGGGATCGGCGAAGGTCACCCCTTTGAAGCCCGCGCCGCTCTTGGCGCCCAGATCGCCAACCTTGGTGTAGTTGCTGTTCCAGTCGGGTTTATCGTTGTAAAGCTCGAGCGTCTGTGCAGCGGCCACCGAGAGGGCGAGGGTCAGAACCAGCGGAAACGACTTCGTGAGCTTGATCATAAAAACCTCCATTGAGGAAAAAGGTGTGGGCTACGTGGACATCACCGGGCGTCCAGCGGTGGACTCAGCCCCAGCATGGGCCGGTACAGCGCCGCCGCGCCCAGCAGGTTGGCCTCGTCCAGCAAGGAACTGCACGCGACCTTGAAGGGCCTGAGTCCAGCCCGCAGCGGCATTTCAAAATGCGCCCACGCGCGGGACACCTGACCGCCGAGGACGATCAGATCAGGCCGAAAGGCTTGCACGCAGGGAGAGAGTGCAGCGGCCAGATCGCGTCCGAGGTCCTGGTAGACCTGCCGGGCGCGATCGTCGCCCGTTTCCGCAAGCTGAGCAATCTGCCGGGCGTCCAGGTCCTCACCGCTCAGGGCCTGATAGGCACGCCGCAGGGCAGGCGCGCAGGTGAAGTCCTCGGCGACGCCGCCGCGAAAGGGCAGTTGCCAGACCTCGCCGCCTGAAGATACGCCCTCTTCCGCCGTGCCTGGGTGGCCATCCACGATAAAGCCGCTGCCCAGGCCAGTGCCCAGGGTCAAGCCCAGCAGACGGTGGACGCCGCGCCCCTGACGGACGGTGAACTCGCCCAGCGCGAAGGCCACCGCGTCGTTGAGATACGAGATGGGCAGGCCGTCCAGCGGCGTGCCAATCCAGCGTTTTCGCAATGCTGCGCTGATGTTTAGACCCGTCAACGCGTGCAGCTTGTGTTCGAAGTGCGCAGTGCCTCCAGCGTAATCAAAGGGACCGGGAACTGAGACGCCCACCGCCGCAACTGGCGTCTGTCCCGCACCCAGCAGCGCCGCCTCCGCCCAGGTGTCCAGAATTTCCGGGGCGCTCGCCTCGCCGTTGACCGGGAGACGAACCTGTGACCCCAGCCCGCTGGCATTGACGCTGGCCGCCGTGATATGCGTGCCGCCGATGTCCAATGCCAGCACCGCGCCTGCGAAAGTCACGGTTGGGAAAGTCACGGTGTTGCCGCCAGTACGGGCAAGGCCTCGTTCAGTGCCACGTAGAGGTGATACAGCGTGCTGGACGGCGAATGTTCGCTGATATTCCGGCGGTCCCGTGACAACTGATCCGCCCACGTCCCCTGTGGTGTCAGGTAATGGGTCAGGATGCCCTGGAGAACATGCCCGGCGCGTTCCAGAGCTTCCGAGTCGCCACTCCAGCGTCCGTAGGCCAGGTGGCCCTTGAGAACCTCGCACTGCACCCACAGCCGTTTGGTGGAGCGCAGTTCACGGCCTTGCGGCCCAATCTCGTCGTAGGCCAGACCATCGCGGTCCGTCCCCCAGGTGCGGGCCACCGTGTAAAGCAGCGGCAATTCGGGCACCGCCGCGCCGCCCAGCACGCGGTACCGGCCCAACAGCCAGGTCCACTCGTAGTGGTGGCCGGGGTCCAGATGATCGCCACATGCCGGATCAGGCTGCCAGTCCGCTGTGAAGAACTCGCGCAAGAAAGGCTGTGGGCCAGTCGTGGTGTCCAGAAAGCGCGTCTGAAACAGCGTATAAAGTTCGTCGGCCCGCGCCAGCCAGGGCACCTTGCCCAGCAGTTCGGCGCACAGCAGGCAGGCTTCAAACAGGTGCATGTGCGGGTTCTGCTGGCGGGGAACAGGTTTCGGCGTGTCGCTGAGCTGGAAGCCGCCATTGTGCGGGTCACGCAGCGTTTCAATGAAGGCCCACAGCCGCCCGGCATCGTTCCGGTAAGTCGCCTTGCCCGTCACGTGGTAAAGCCAGGCCAGGGCCATCAGGTAAAAAGCCTGGTCATACAGCACGCGCTCCGCGTCCAGCACCTGACCTTCGGCGCCCACCAGGGTATAAAAGCCGCCGCCCGGTGCGCCGTAGAGGCGCGTCACCGACTCCATGACACGTTCCATCAGTTCGGCGTGGTGCTGGGCAGACCCGACAAATTCTCCCCGTTCATAGGCCAGTCCCAGCACGTAGAGCTGACGGGCCTGCACACGGGCGCGGCGCGGCAGTTCGCGTAGGGGTTGACCGTCAAAGCTCAGCGCTTCCACGAACATGCCCTGCCCCTCGTCCAGACCCTCCCCGAACCACAGCGGCAGGGCGGAGGACAGAAATGCCTCCACCTGCGGGCGCAGCGGGGCGAGGGCAGAGGTGTTCACCGCCCAGTTCCGCGCACGTAGGCTTTGATGGTGGCGAGTTCCTGACCTTCCACGGTGGGCCGGATGACGTACTGTCCGACAGCGGCAGGGACGATAAACGTCTCGGCGTAATGCACCGTGAACGGTTCGAAGGCACCCGTGGGGCTTTCCACCACTGCTTCACGGCCCTCGACCAGATTGAGGATGTTCACGGTGCCGTGGGTGTCGTGATGCACCGGCACACTGAACCAGTGGCGGCGGGTCTCAATGAATTCCAGCTCGCTCATGCCGGTGCTTTCTTCGCGCCAGCCCTCACCGCTGCCAACAGGCTGGGTCAGGTGCAGCAGGTTTTTCTCCACCCAGTCGGCGTCGCGGTCCCACTGGATATTGGCCGCCCCGTGCTGGAGGTGAATCGGGCGCGGCTGCCCGTCCAGGCCGAGGCGGCCCCAGTCCCACAGCTTGAAGGTGAAGATGTACGGCGTGGCCGAGATTTCCAGCACCATCGCGCCGCTGCCGGAACAGTGGACCGTGCCTGCCGGAATGGAGAAATGATCATGCTTGTGGGCGGGCAGGGCGTTGACGTAGCGCCCGGCATCAAAGTGTCCAGTCTGCTGCGCGTCTTGCAGATCAGTGAGCATCTGCTGCCTGTCCACACCGTTTTTCACGCCCAGATATATCAGCGCCGTCTCGTCCGCGTCCAGCAGGTAATAACTCTCGTCTTGCGTGTAAGACATCCCGAAATGCTGCTGGATGTAGGCGGTCAGCGGATGGACTTGCAGCGAGAGGTTGCCGCCCCCCACGGTGTCCAGAAAGTCAAAGCGGATCGGGAACTCCGCACCGAAGCGGGAGTATGTGATCTCACCCAGCAGGTCACGGGGCCGCTCCAGCACCAGATTCTGGGCGGGCATTTCCAGTGGCCTACCGTCCTGGTCGCCGTAATCAAACAGCAGGCTATTCTCTTCCGGCACGCCGTCAAAACCCCAGGCGAAGTTCTCCGCACCCCGGTCCAGATCACAGACTTCCCTGAGCCATTGCCCGCCCCACACGCCGGGATCAAAGAACGGCACCGTGCGGAATGGGCGCGAGGCGGCGGCGTTCAGGCTGGCCTCATAACTGCTGCGCGCGATCATCATCGGCTGGCCCGCCGTGTTGGTCTCCAGATAAAAGTCCATCTGGCCAGTCAGGCTCAGTTTGTGTCGGTCCGCCACCCGCCACTCCACGAAAAAGCCGCGTTTGTACTTGCGGAGGATGTCCTCGCCGCCGTTGCCCGCGTGCCAGTTGCCCTGACCGCGCCGCAGCCGCACCTGAATTTCCCAGCGGGCCAGATCGGCCAGCGCCAGCACTGTGGGTTCCGGGGCCGCCAGCGCCGCGCCCCAGCCGTAAACCAGCGTGGGTCGGGTGCGTCGGGCCAGCCGCGCGGCGAGGGCCGCCAGGTTGTCGGCGTCGTAGAACTCGCGCAACGCATGCGGCGACATCACACCCAGCACCCGGTCAGGGGTCAGGAAGCGCTCCAGCAGGGCGCCGAGCGCGGCGCTGTCCAAAACTGCGTCCTCGGCGTTGATCAGTTCGCAGTCGGGCCACTGCTGGGCGGCAGCGGCCTGGAGTTCGTCCAGATCGGTGCCGGGGTAGCAGTCCACCACGATCAAAGGGACGCCCGCTTGCTGCTCAGCCCTGTACCGCAGCTCGGACAGGACAGCAGGCCAGCCCCGCCACGCTTGCTGGCCAGCAACGGCAATCTTCGGGAACTTGTCGTAGTTGGAAGGTAGGCGCTGGGCCATGTCGCTGGCGGGGCCGTCCAGTTGAATAGTCATATCGACCTCGGAGCAAGTGAGGAAAACGATGTGGCATAGGCAAAACTGCCCGGAGTCTCTGATCACCCCACTATTGGAGAGTTTGGTCTATACCATTTTTGATTTCTGGAGCCTAACAGTTTCTTCCAAATTCGTCAAGACTCACTCAAGGGGCCTACGTTTTTCGGGAAAAAAGAAAGAAGTACCAACTGGCCAGCTCTTTCAGAACGCCAAGGAGAGGTGTGCAGTGGAACCAGAGCAGATGCATATTTGACCCTCTCTCCCGCTGACTGCTACAGTCAGTTCGACTCAAAATGGTATAGACCAAGATACGCAGGCAGGTCTGGCAAAGCGGCAGGCAACTCGCTGAAAAGATTCAGCTCCAGGAGAGATATGGGGAATGGTGAATTCATCTTCGTCACGGGGGGCGGCAGCGGCATCGGGCGGGCCTTTGCCCTGCATTTCGCGGGGCTGGGCTACGGGGTGGCGGTGGCGGACCTGAATGGACAGGCCGCCGAGACGACGGCGCAGGACATCCGCACGGCGGGCGGGCAGGCCCTCGACTTCGCGCTGGACGTGAGCGACTTCGCCGCCACCCAGAGCGTCGCGGCGCAGGTGCTGGACGCCTTCGGGCAGGTGGATGTGGTCTTCGCCAATGCCGGGGTCCTGAGTCCCGCCGATTATTTTGAGGTGCAGCCTGCCGACTGGGACCTGTCGCTGGACGTGAACGTCAAGGGCGTGGCGTACACCTGCCGGGCCTTTATTCCCAGCATGATGGCGCGCAAACAGGGCCGTATCCTGACCACGGCCTCTTACAACGGGTTCCGGGCCGGGGCGCACGTCATTCCCTACCGCGTCACCAAGGCGGCGGTGGTGATGTACAGCCGCTGCCTCGCGCTGCTGCTGGCCGAGTCCGGCATCACGGTGAACGCCATCTGCCCCGGCGTGACCCTGACCCCCATGCAGCTCGAATATGCCGAGAAAACGGCGGGCGAGCGCGGCATCACCCGCGAGGCGTACCTGGCCGAACGCGCCGCGAAGATTCCCATGCATGAGCTGACCACCGTGGAAGACCTGAATGCCCTGGCGGAATTTCTAACCTCTAAAGGCAGCCGCCTGATTACTGGACAGGCGATTGCCGTGGACGGCGGGGTGCTGGTGTCCTCGTGACTGGTATTGATGTGAAGGGCCAGATGCTCTCATGGCCGTTTTCCGGCGACGGTTTGGACGGCGTGGGCATCGGCGGACAGCCCGTGTCGGAGGCCATTCCCACCCCCGGCCCTGATGGGCTGCTCGTCCGGGTGGACGCGGTGACGCTGTGCGCCTCGGACGGCAAGATGCTGCGGCTGGGTACCAACTATCCCCTGCTGCGCGGGCGTGACCTGGCGGCGCAACCGACCCGCCTGGGCCACGAAGTCGCGCTGACCGTAATGCAGGTAGGCCGGCAGCGGCGCGGAACGTACCGGGTGGGTCAGCGGCTGGGCCTGCAACCCGACGTCTTCGTGGGGGGCGAGCGCCGCTGCTTCGGGGTGACGCTGCCCGGCGGTCTGACGGAATATCTCGTGCTGGGCAGAGACGTTCTCGAAGGAGACGACGGACCGTACATCTTCCCAGTCGATGGGCTAGACCCGGATGGGCGGCTCAGTCTCGCGGACGTGGCCGTGACCGAGCCGTGGGCCTGCGTGGAGATGGCCTATCAACCCAGGCGCCGCCTCCACCCACTCCAGGGCGGACGCCTGTGGATTCATGGGGACAGTGCGGCGGGGTTTGTTCTTCCTGAACTTCCATGCGGCGAGGTGGTCCTGAGCGGCGCGGCGCGGGGCTATGCGAAAGCGCTGGGCGCGCAGGGCCATGCTGTCAGGATAGCCGAACTGGCAGACGTGTTGAGCAGTTCACAGACCTTCGACGACATCATCCTGCTGGACCCGGCGGATAGGCTGCCCGAACTTGCCCTGCCGCTCCTCTCGCGTGGTGGGCTGCTCAATCTGAGCGTCTCAGCGGACAACGCGCGGCGCTACGAAACCCAGGTGGACGCCAGCCGACTGCACTACGAACCGATCAGTCTGGTGGGTCAGGCCGGACCAGACGTCGGCGCGGCATACGGTGAACACCGATCCGACTTGCGCCCCGGCGGCACCCTGCTGATCCACGGTGCGGGCGGGGCGATGGGGCGGATGCACCTGGAACGCGCCCTGAGCCTGCCCGCGCCGCCCAGCACCATCGTCGCCACCAACCGGGGTGCGGCGCGGCTGCTGGAACTACAAACTTCCTTTGCGGGGCGGGCGGCAGAGCGGGGCCTCACGCTGAGGCTCATCAGCCCCGCACAGCAGCCGGGCCTTCTGGAGGAAGAAGCGCGGCGGCTGGGCGGGTTTGACGATGTGGTGGTGAACATTCCCAGCGTAACCGAGATGCAGTACGCGGCCAGTTTTCTGCGCCACGACGGGCTGCTGGCCCTCTTTGCAGGGATTCCAGAGGGCCAGCCCCTGCGCCTGCCGCTGGGAAACGTCGCCCGCTTCCGCGCCGAGTTCACCGGCACCAGCGGCTCCAGCCTGGCCGATCAGCGCCGGGTGATTCAAAAAACGCTATGCGGTGAGCTGGACGCCACATCGGTCATTGCGGCAGTGTGCGGCCTACGGGCGGCGCGGGAAGGGCTAGCCGCCGTGATGGACGGGCGTTACACCGGCAAGATCATCGTCTATCCGCCGCTGCTGGACCTGCCGCTGCTGGGGTTGGAGGGGTTGTCGGTGCTGGCCCCTACCGTCCACGCCCATCTCAACGCGGGCCGCTGGACGAAGGCCGCCGAGAAAGCCCTGTTCGCGCAGTTCGCACGGCCTGAGGTGCAGGAGGCGGTCCGGCCATGAGCGCCCCGCTGATGTTGTGCCTGGATCTTGGGACCAGCGTGATCAAGGCGGGCGTGCTGGACACCGGGGGCACGGTGCTGGCCCTCGCCACCACGCCGACGCCGATGCGCCAGCCCGCGCCGGGGATGGCCGAGCAGAACGCGGAAGGAATCTACGCCGGAGCCTTGCGGGTCTTGCACGAGGTGGTGGAGCAGGTGCCCAGGCGCGATATTGCCGCCCTGTGCGTCTCCGGGCAGATGGGCGGCGTGATGGCGCTGGACGCGGCGGGAGGGGCGCTGTCGCCGTGGTTCCCCTCCACGCTGGACCGCCGCTATCAGGCTGATCTGGATGGGGTGTGGAACGCGGAGCAGCGCTGGCTGCCCCAGCGCATCGGGGCCAGACCGATCAGTGCGCCGCGTCTGCGCTGGTGGAAGCGCGAGCAGCCCGAGATGGCGCGGCAGATCGCCAGACTGTCCACGCTGGCGGGCTACGTCGTGGGGCGGCTCTCGGCCCAGACAGCGGAGGCCGCCTTCATAGACCCGACTTACCTGACGTGGTTTGGGCTGGCCCACACGGCCCGGCGGGACTGGGACGCGGAGTTGCTCGCGGCCTTTGGCGTCTCGCCGGACCAGGTGCCGCGCATCGTGGCGGCCAGCGACGTGGTTGGTCATCTGAGTGGGGCTGCCGCCGCTCAGATCGGGCTGCGGGCCGGGGTGCCGATCTTTGCCGGGGTGGGCGACTCGGCGGCGGGCTTTCTGGGCGCGGGCCTGAGTGATCCGGCCCTCGCCCTGGACATTGCCGGAAGCTACAGCGTCTTTACCCAGTATTCGCGTGGCTATCCCGCCGATCCCAGCCTCACGCTGCAACCCATCGCCAGCCCACTGGGGCCAGACGACTGGTACGCGCTGATGTACATCAACGGCAGCGGCCTGACGCACCGCTGGTTCGTGGAGGAATTCGGCGGCGGCGATTACGCGGCGATGGACGCGCGGGCCAGCGCCCTGCCCCCCAACCGGGGCCTGTACTTCTCGCCGCATGCGCTGGGCCGCGCCTGCCCGGACACGCCCGCCTTGCAGGGCGGCTGGCATGGCCTGACCCTGGCGCACCGTCCAGCCCACCTGCACCGCGCCCTGCTGGAGGCAGTGGCC
Organism: Deinococcus sp. AJ005; assembly: GCF_009017495.1. Taxonomy (NCBI): domain Bacteria; kingdom Thermotogati; phylum Deinococcota; class Deinococci; order Deinococcales; family Deinococcaceae; genus Deinococcus; species Deinococcus sp. AJ005. Next base: position 318,110 of record NZ_CP044989.1, read on the forward strand.
TATGAATTCAGCGGCGCGGTACGGCAGCTCGGCACGCTCTCGGCGCGTCCTCCCTTGCAGCAGGTACGGGTCATGGGCGGCGGCGCGGCCAGCATGCTCTGGAACGGGATCAAGGCCGATGTGCTGAACGTCCCGTATCTGACGCCTGCCAGCACTGAAGTGACCCTGCGCGGTCTGGCGCTGGTGGCCGCGCAGGGACTGGGCCTGCACCACGACCTGCGTGCCGCTTCCAATGCCGCAGTACAGGCCGAAGTCGTCGCCACACCCAGACCTGAGCGTCACTGCGAATACGCCGTGCTGGAGACGGAATACCACCGCTGGCTGTCCGGGTATGCCCGGCTGTGTGAAGAGTTGAGGGCCGCGCCCGCCCTTGCGCTTTCCAGGAAGGGGGGTCAAGAATGAGCCGTATGGCCCCCGAGGCAGCTTCCCCACTCTACCTGCAAGTCAAACGAGATCTCCGCGAAAAGATGTTCAGCGGGGAACTCAACCCCGGTGACCGGGTGCCCTCCGAGCGCGAGCTGGCCGAGCGTTTTCAGGTCAGCCGCATGACCGCCCGTCACGCCCTGCGCGAGATGGAAGCCGAGGGCACCCTGACGCGCGTGCAGGGATCGGGCAGCTTCATCAGTCAGCCCAAACTGATTGAGAATGTGGTGGAACTGGCCTCCTTTACCGAGGACATGGAGCGGCGCGGCCTGACGCCGAGCGCGCGGCTCCTCAACGCGTCGCTGCAAAAGCCGGATGAGGTGGTGCGCGGCGTGCTGCATCTCAACGCCCGCCAACAGGTCTGGCAGGTCAACCGCCTTCGCTTCGCCGACGGGGTGCCGATGGCGCTGGAAACGATGTTTCTGGTGGCTGATCAATTTCCCACCCTGGGCGAGCAGGACCTCAGCGGTTCCATCTACCGCCTGCTGGAAGAGATCTACGCCCTGAAGATCGGCGACGCCACCCAGACCATTGAGGCGGTCTTCCCCAGCGCCATGGAAACCCAGATGCTGTGTGCGCCACCCCAGACCGCCCTGCTGCGCCTGAAGAAACTGACGCGCACCCAGGCCGGCCGGCCCTTCGAGTTCGTGACAGCGCTCTACCGGGGAGACCGGTACGCCTTTGAAGCGACGCTGTCGCGCACACAGGCCAGCGTTACACGGTGTCCACCCTCCTGAACACGCTGCGCCAGACTGGCTTCACGGTGACCCATCTCGCCGAACCGATGACCCCACATGAGGGGCTGTTCAGCCAGAGTTTGAGGGTGCCGGTGATCGGGGGGCGGAAGTGGGGCTCCCTGATCCACACTGAGACGTGCAGGCACTGATCAAAAGCACCAGCGGGATTCTCTGGTCCCCGTCTCCTGCGCCCTTCCAGGTTACCGTCAGGGCTTGTGGCCGAGCCGGTTGATGCAAGGCGCGCGTAGAGACAGGGAACTGTTCGGTGACCGCTCTACCATTTCCAACATTTGATTTAACGTTGCTTTCGACGTTCCCGCTCCAGCTTCTCCTCAACGGCATCAAGGAGCCAGGCATGCCGTGAGGCAGGTCGACGCCCTCTGGCCTGGGCATGACGCAGCCGGTCGATCTCCTGCAAGGTGCTCTCGTAGACCCGCAACTGTACGTTTTTCAGTTCGTCGATGGGAGCAGGTTCGCCGCCGTGGCCCGGACTGGAAGCCGGCACCACAGGGAGGGAGTCGAGGTCGGCGGCCACGGTACCGCCGCGCCGAATGATCTCCTGCACGCGGTCCTCGGGAATATCGGCAGCGGCCACACGCTTCGGAGCCCGGGAGATCGCCATGCCTACTCTCCCCCACTCGCAGCGGCCTGTGCCTTCTGGCCCACCACCTGCCGGTAGAGTCGCTCGAACTCCTGTGTCGCCTTGGGATCATGCGGGTGAAGCTCCAGCACACTCAGGCCCTGGGCTGCGGCGTTGGAATACGCCTTGCGGTTGCCGAGCGAGGTGTCCAGATACTCCAGGGCGTCGGTGTCTTTCAAGGCCTCGGCTGCGTCGTCGTTGTCGCTGCCCCGGGGATCGGCACGGTTCAGGAAGGCGTAGGCCCTCAGATCCGGGTTGACGGTTCGGATCTCCTCGATCAGGTTGTGGCAAGTTGTTGTTTCCTCAGCGCCCAAAGCGCCTCAGCATCGCTGGCGGCCTGAACTTTAGGCCGCCAGCCGCACCACTTCGCGCCATAGCGTGAACGCCTGTTGTTGTTGGTGGCGACGGTGATGAGCTGGTACGGTGCAGCGGGCCGGGTGGTGCAGATTCGTAACGCGGGCGTGCAGGTCGAGAAATCCCTGTGCGCGTCGTCGTGATCTGAAGCCGCGTTGCTGGCGCTCTTGTCGTTGGGTGGGACGGTGAGATTGCTCCACGAGGTTATTGCAGCGGGCCGTGGAGACCACCTGGACGTGCTCCACACCGTGGAGCACGGGAAGCTCACGAAGAGCCGCCCCATAACTCCAGAGCTTGTCAGTGTGGACCGTCTCTGGAATGTCGTGCTCACCCAGGAGGCGGACAAAGAAGGACTTGGCTGCCTCAGTATCGCGGTGCCGCTGAAGGACAACGTCCAGCACGATGCCATATTCATCAATCGCCCGCCACAACCAGTGGGTGATGCCGCCCACGTCCACATGCCTACACGTCGAGATGCCATCGGGAACCCCAACGGGGTTCCCGATGGCGCAGACCCTGGGCGAATATGTCGCTGAACTTGATGCACCAGCTGCGGATTGACTCGCGGGTGACGCAGATCCCTCGTTCCAGCAGGAGTTCTTCAACATCCCGATAGCTCAGCGTAAACCGGTGATATAGCCACACGGCGTACCCGATGACCTCACGAGGGAACCGATATCTGGGAAGCTTCTGACCGCTCAACAGTGATCAGCCGTTCAGTCTGGCAGGCTTACGAGTACCCAACCTGAGTGCGGAGAACGGTGGTGGTGTTCCGGGGCTGTCCCACCGTCAACCAACCTGCATAGAGGGCCAGCACCGCGATATTCAGGGCCAGCAGCCCCAGATTCTCGTGCTTCGCCGTGCCCAGAAAGCTGACCAGATCAAAGGCGGCGTGCCACAGCATTAAGGGCAGCAGCGAGGCGGCCCGCAGGCGCAGCAGGGCGGCCACCACGCCGAACAGCAGTGAGAAGGCGATCTGTAAGGCCGTCGCGCTCAGGCTCTGGCCACCCAGCAGGTTCAGGGCGTGGGTCAGAGCAAAAGCCACGGAGGACACCAGCACTGCCGTCACCACGCCACGCGGCAGCAGCCATTTCATAAACAGGCCCCGGTACAGCCCTTCCTCGACAAACCCCACCAGTCCAGCCAGAGCGATCAGGGAAACGAGGTAACCCATGCGCTGCGGCAGTGCGGGATGCTGGCTGAACAGATTGATGATGACCACCAGCAACGGCACCAGAAACAGGCTCCACTGCGCCACCTTGAACTGAGGCAATGGACGGGGTGAAACACCCCGCCACTGCCGCCGGGTGAAGAACATCATGGCCAGCCAGCCGGTGAAGAATGGATAGACCAGCATGACCGGCTGCACCTGTTGCACGACGCCCGCCGCGCCGGGCTGCGAACCCATCAGGTACAGGGCGGTCCCGGCTGCACCCAGCAGGACGGCCAGCACCAGCGTGGTCAGGACGATGGCCCAGTACGGGTGACGCTCGCCGAAACCGTGGGTTTTGAGCGTGGGCTGTGGGCCGTTCATGCTGTTCATACGGTAGATAGTAGCACTATCTAATGCAGAATGTCAACAGCCATGAAGATGTCCGAACTCTCCAGCACCAGCGGGGTCAGCACCGCCAGCATCAAGTACTACTTGCGTGAGGGGGTGATGCCTGCGGGTCAGGCCACTGGGCCGCGCGACGCCGACTATGACGAAGGCCATGTCGAACGACTGGAAATCATTCGCAACCTGCGGGATACGGCTCAGCTTTCGATTGCCACCGTCAAACGGCTAATGGCCGCCGCAGATGACGAGACCGTGCCCACTGGGCAACTGGTGGCAATGGCCCATTCTTCTGTTTTGACGAAACGAGAAATTACCAATCAGGAGCGAGAACTGGCGGCCCAACTCTTGACCGCGCTGAACTGGACGGTGCCGGAGCGCTCCCCAGTCTTCGGGCAATTGGCCCACTTGCTGGGCATTCTTAAGCAGGGACAGGCTCCGACGGACCCTGAAGGACTGGCCCCCTGGCTCACCGCCGCCGAGCAAGTGACACAGCTAGAACTCGGGCTGACGCGTACGCAGGGCAGCCGCGCGCTGCTGGTTCACGACGTGGTGATCGGGACGTACCTCAGCAATCAACTGCTGGTCACGCTGCACATGGCGGCGCAGGTCAATCAGGCCATGAAACAGTTTGCGGGCTGATTTCTCTTAAAGTGAGGTCAGCACCGCCGCCAAACCGTCAAATTCTGCTTCAATCCGTAGCGAGGCAGGCAGAACGTACTCCTGGATCAATCACAGGTACTCAGCGTCCTGCTCGGGCCGGGTGTTCCCGTGCACGATGGCGGCAACGTCTACCGCCAGGTCTTCGAGAACACGGCGGTAGAAATAAAAACCCAGCGTCTCCACATCCAGCCGGACGCTCTATCCCAGCGCTGCCTGATAGGCCGGAAGAACTTCCGGCAGTCGGGCATGCAGCATCCACAGGTCATGCTCTCGTGGGGCCAGCCGTGCGGTCTCCCAATCAATGATCCACAACTGGTTGGCCACGTCCCGTATGACGTTGCCGCCGTGGGCGTCGGTGTGGCACACGACGAATTCATGGGACCGGGCGCGGGTTGCCGTCTGAAGTTTGGTGATCCGTGTCATCAACGTTTGCAGGTGTGGCTCATGTGGTCCCAGCAAATCACGGAGTTGGTGCAGACCTGGGCGGACCTCTGGAGTCAGGGAATGCAGAGACTGGAGATCCGCTCGCAGTTCGGCCTCGAAGGGCAGAGCGAAGTCTTCCTGTGCCGTGGGCAGCGCGTCAACACGGGCTAGGATGAGTGGTGTCCCGGCGTGCAGGCGGCCTAGCAGTGGGGCCAGTTCAGGCAGGGCCGCTCGCCAGTCTTGGCTCAGGTTTCACGCGTCAATCCAGTCGTACAGGATGGCGGAAAAGCCATGGATACGGGTCATGGCCGCGCCATCCAGTGTGAGGCGGGGCTGGGGAATGCGGGTGAGGATGCCCTCTTCGCGGAGCGCGGCCAGCAGGGGGATTTCCGTCGCCACACGCTGCGCCGCCACAAGGCCCGAAGGCGTACCGGGCAGCAGCTTGAGCAAAAAGCGCCCTTCTGACCCGTTCACCTGATAGGCGTGCGCCATGCCGTCCTTGAGGAAGACAAGTGAAATTGCAACACCTTGGCGGAGGGTAAGTTTGGGATGGGAGCTTGCTCCTCGAAAGCGACCGGCGAGCGGTACCCCAGTGATGAGTGACGGCGCTGCCGGTTATAGAACACCTCAATCCATTCAAAGACTTCCGTTCTCATTGAGGCGCGAGTTCCTCGCGCCTTGCTCAGGGCCAGTTCGGTTTTGAGGGTGGCGAAAAAGCTCTCCTGCACGCGGTTGTGGCAAGTTGTTTTGGTAGGGTGGCGCGGTGTTGAGCGGTCAGAAGCTTCCCAGATATCGGTTCCCTCGTGAGGTCATCGGGTACGCCGTGTGGCTATATCACCGGTTTACGCTGAGCTATCGGGATGTTGAAGAACTCCTGCTGGAACGAGGGATCTGCGTCACCCGCGAGTCAATCCGCAGCTGGTGCATCAAGTTCAGCGACATATTCGCCCAGGGTCTGCGCCATCGGGAACCCCGTTGGGGTTCCCGATGGCATCTCGACGTGTAGGCATGTGGACGTGGGCGGCATCACCCACTGGTTGTGGCGGGCGATTGATGAATATGGCATCGTGCTGGACGTTGTCCTTCAGCGGCACCGCGATACTGAGGCAGCCAAGTCCTTCTTTGTCCGCCTCCTGGGTGAGCACGACATTCCAGAGACGGTCCACACTGACAAGCTCTGGAGTTATGGGGCGGCTCTTCGTGAGCTTCCCGTGCTCCACGGTGTGGAGCACGTCCAGGTGGTCTCCACGGCCCGCTGCAATAACCTCGTGGAGCAATCTCACCGTCCCACCCAACGACAAGAGCGCCAGCAACGCGGCTTCAGATCACGACGACGCGCACAGGGATTTCTCGACCTGCACGCCCGCGTTACGAATCTGCACCACCCGGCCCGCTGCACCGTACCAGCTCATCACCGTCGCCACCAACAACAACAGGCGTTCACGCTATGGCGCGAAGTGGTGCGGCTGGCGGCCTAAAGTTCAGGCCGCCAGCGATGCTGAGGCGCTTTGGGCGCTGAGGAAACAACAACTTGCCACAACCGTCTCTACTTCATATCGTCCAGTTCTCGGGGGGCAGACCACGAGGCCGCGCCTACCCGGTCACCCTTCAGGGCGGTGCCAGTCTTGAAACCACTGAATTCTAGGCCCGTGGAGGAAACCATAGCCAAGTACATCTCGATTTTATGGTGGGTTCTCCAAAGTTGCGTGTCACGGCCTTGACGTCGGATGGACGCAATGTTCCCGTGATGCAGGATGGAAAGTGGGTCTGACTTCAGGATGTCAGGTGATCTGCATGTTCGTGAAGTCCTCCAATGGCATGTTCAGGCTGCACGCCACTGGGCTACTTCGGCCCCGCCGAGGTTAAGTTGCCAGCACCAGATAAATACACCAAAAAAATCCGATTCGGTGATACTTCGCCCGCAGCTCAGCAGAGCCGACTATGCTGGAGAGAAAGGCGCGTCCTGTTCCGCTTCATACATCAACTGGACGCGTCAAGGAGTCTCCATGACCTTAGCAACCCACTTCAAACCCACCGAACTGCAAGACCGAGATGTCGTCATCGTTTCCGCCGTGCGCACGCCCATCGGGGCCATCCGGGGCGCGCTCTCCACAGTCCGCCCTGACGATCTGGCCGCGCACATTGTCAAGGCTGCCGTGGAACGCAGCGGCGTCAGTCCAGATCTGATCGAGGAAGTGATTCTGGGCTGCGCCAATCAGGCGGGCGAGGACAACCGCAACGTGGCCCGCATGGCCGCCCTGCTCGCGGGTCTTCCCGATACGGTGGCAGGGCTAACCGTGAACCGCCTGTGCGCCTCGGGCCTCTCGGCCATCAACACGGCGGCCCGGGCCATCCGCAATGGGGACGGCGACGTGTACGTGGCGGGCGGTGTGGAAAGCATGACCCGCGCGCCGCTGGTGATGCCCAAGGGGGCTGGCGCATTCCAGAACGGCAACGTGACGGTCTACGACAGCACGCTGGGCTGGCGGTTCCCGAATCCCGCGCTGGCCGAACTGTTTCCGCTTGAGGCGATGGGCGACACTGCCGAGAACATCGTGGAACGCAGCCAGGGCGGCGCGTATGTGGGCGGCGAGATCACCCGCGCCGATCAGGACGCCTTCGCGCTGGAGTCGCAGCAGAAGGCCGTGGCGGCGCTGAATGCCGGGCGGTTCAAGGATGAGATCGTACCTGTGGAAGTCAAGGGGAGAAAGGGCGTCACCGTTTTTGACACCGATGAGCATCCCCGGTACACGCGCGAGGGCGACACCTTCACGCTGGACACCTCCGCCGATAAGCTTGCGGGCCTGAAACCCGCTTTCCGCAAGGGTGGCAGCGTCACGGCGGGCAATGCCTCGGGCCTGAACGACGGTGCAGCGGCGCTGGTGCTGATGAGCGCGGGCAAGGCACAGGAACTGGGCATTGTGCCGCTGGCCCGCTGGGTAGGCGGCGCGGCGGCGGGTGTGGAGCCTCGTGTGATGGGTCTGGGACCGATTCCAGCCACGCGCAAGGTGCTGGAACGCACCGGAATCCAGCAGGAAGACCTGGACCTGATCGAACTCAACGAGGCCTTCGCCGCGCAGGGCTTGGCCGTGATCCGTGAGCTGGGACTGGACCCCGCAAAAGTGAACGTCAACGGCGGCGCGATTGCGCTGGGCCATCCGCTGGGCATGTCTGGGGCGAGGCTGATTGTGGCGCTGACCCATGAACTGCGGCGCAGGGAGGCCCGCTATGGTCTGGCCACCCTGTGCGTGGGTGTCGGTCAGGGAGAAGCGGCCATCATCGAGCGGCTCCAGGGATGAAGGCCGTCCCCATTATTTCCGCCGAGGAAGCCGCCGCAATGGTGAAATCTGGCGACACGTTGCTGGTGGGCGGGTTCGGCATGACCGGCAACCCGGTGCATCTGGTTCATGCGTTGGCCGAAACCCAGACCTGTGACCTGACCTTTATCGGCAACAACGTGGGTGAGGCGGGATTGAGCGGGGGCCGCCTGCTGCGGAACGGGCAGTTGAAAAAGGCCATCGGCTCGTTCTTCACCAGCAACCGGGAGGCGGTGGCAGCGGCGCAGGACGGCTCGCTGGAGGTGCAACTGATTCCGCAGGGCACATTGGCCGAGGCACTACGGGCAGGCGGGGCGGGCATCGGCGGCTTCTACACGCCCACCGCTGCTGGAACCGTGATCGCCGGAGACGCGGACGTGCGCGTATTAGATGGTAAGGAGATGGTTTTCGTCCCAGCTCTATGCGGCGATGTGGCCCTGATCCGCGCCTGGCGGGCCGATAGAGCGGGCAACCTGCAATACCGCCTGACCGAGCAGAACTTCAACCCGGCGATGGCGACGGCGGCCCATCTGGTGATCGTGGAGGCCGAGGAGATCGTGGACGTGGGCGAGATTGCCCCCGAACACGTCCACACCCCTGGCCTGTATGTGGATTATCTGGTGCAGGCCACCCTGACCCTGGTGGACCTGGGCAGCAGTGCAGATGTGAAGGGCGGCGCCAAGCGTATAGACGAGGCCCGAATGAACATGGCCCGCCGCGCTTTGCAGGAGTTGCGATCCGGCGACGTGGTGAATCTGGGCATCGGGATTCCCACGCTGGTGGCGGACCTGATCACGCCGGAGATGAATATCAACCTGCACACTGAAAACGGCATGCTGGGGGTTGGCCCAGCGCCGGAAGGCGGGGGCGCGATGGAGTATCCGGTCAATGCGGGTAAGATTCCGGTCACGGCGCTTCCGGGCGCGAGCTACTTCGATTCTGCCGCGTCGTTTGGCATGATCCGGGGCGGGCATGTGGACGTGGCGGTGATGGGCGGGTTGCAGGTGGACGCGGCAGGCAATCTGGCAAACTGGGCCGTGCCGGGCAAACCGCTGCTGGGCGTGGGCGGCGCGATGGATCTGGCCAGTGGCGCGCGGCGGCTGATCGTGACCATGACGCACACGGACCCGGACGGCACGCCGAAGATCGTCTCGGACTGCACGTTGCCGCTGACTTCGAAGGGCGCGGTGGATCTGGTCATCACCGACAAAGCTGTGTTTGAGTTCGCGGACGGACAGCTCATTCTGACTGAACTGATGCCGGGTGCGACACTTGAAGAAGTGCGGAACTCGACTGGCGCAGCATTTGTGGAGCGGCTGGCCTGACGGATTTGAATTGCTCGTCACGTGACGAGCAACTTGTGCCAACTCGAATTTGCCCCGGTTATGGGACAGGTTTCCGCTCTGTTCCCAGGCTCACAGGGGTCTCTTTCCCGGCGATGATGCGATAAGCTGCGGCTTAATGAAGACACTCACGCTGTTTAACCACGCTGGTGGGGTCATGAAATCCAGCCTGACCCGCGACGTGGGTTTCACGCTGGCGCAGGCCGGACAGCGGGTGCTGCTGGTGGACCTCGATCCGCAGGCCAACCTGACCGACTGGCTGGGGGTCAGCGGAGTGACGCGCGAGCAGACCGTGTATGACACGGCCTCGCGCGGCGATCCCTTGCCCCCACCCGCCGAGGTCCACGGCCTGCATCTGATTCCCAGCGACGTTTCTCTGGCGCTGGCCGAGGGGCAGATGATGGGCGTGGTGGGCGCGCATCTGCATCTGCGTCAGGCGCTGCTGGACGTGGCGGACCGCTACGACGTGGTGCTGATCGACAGCCCGCCCAGTCTGGGGCAGCTCTCGATTCTGGGGGCATTGGCTGCCGATCACCTGATCGTGCCAGTCCCGACGCGCCAGAAAGGCATGAACGCTTTAGCTGGTCTGTCCGAGGCGATGGCCACCTACCGCAAGCTGCGCCCGGACCTGACGGTGGCGCTGTACGTGCCCACCCTCTACGACTCCCGGCGCTCGCATGACCGGGAGGCTTATGCGGCCTTACAGGGCCTGCTTTCCCCTCTTGCCAGCCCGATTGCAGACCGGGGGGCAGTGTGGAACGACAGTTCCAGCGCGGGGCAGCCAGTGGGCGTGTATGCGCCGGGTTCGCCGGTCCACCGCGACGTGCTGACAGTCACGGCGGAAATTGCGCGGGCGGTGGGTCTCCCGGTCCAGATTCCCGGAGTCGGGGCATGACCCGCAAGACCCGTCCAGTCATCGGGGCGCGGCTGAGCGGACTGGTGGAGGGGATGGATTCCCTGAGCCAGCCTGCCGCCACCACGCTGCCGCTGACCCGCTTGCAGCCCGGCCAGTTTCAGCCCCGCAGTTATTTTGATCCTGCCAGCCTGGACGAGCTGACGCGCAGCGTCAAGGAGCAGGGTGTTCTCCAGCCCTTGCTGGTCCGGCCCCTAGGCGGGGGAAATTTCGAGATCGTGGCGGGCGAGCGGCGCTGGCGGGCGGCGCAGCAGGCGGGCCTGAGCGAGGTGCCAGTGCTGATCCGTACCCTCGGCGACACCGAGGCGCGCATGGCCGCCGCCGTGGAGAACTTGCAACGCGAGAACCTGAACGTAATCGAGGAGGTGCGCGCCCGCTTGCAAGTGGCCGCCGCCACCCTGGACGTGCCAGAAACGGAGGCTGTGGCCCGCATGTTTGCGCTGGACCGTCACCCGGAGTCGGAACCGGAATTGATGGCACGGCTGGATACCGCTTTTGGCGCACTCGGCGGCGAAACCTGGCGCAGCTTCATCCGCAACCGCGCCGCCGTCCTGAATCTTTCAGATGATGTTCAGGACGCCGTGCGAGCGGGTCTCGACTACCGCAAGGCACTGATCATCGGACGGGTGAAACAGGCCGAAGATCGGGCTGAATTGATTGCCCAGGCCCAGGCAGGGGCCACCGTTCAGCAACTGCGGGATGCAGTCAGCCCGAAGGGGGTGACGGGTGGCCACTGGAAATCGCTGGCCCGCCGTCTGGGCGACCCAAAAACGCTGGGACGGCTTGACGTCAGGAAGCGGGAGCGGGCTGAGAAGCTGTTGCGTCAGCTTGAAGCGCTGCTGACCGACTCCGACTGAGACCACGCCCTCCCCTCCCTCCTGCCCCTATGCCGTCTCGGCTCCAAAGGCCAGATACAGCCGCGCCAGCAGCGCCGGATCACTCAGCCGCCCGCCCAGCACTTCCTCGGCGCGGCGCAGGCGGTAACGCAGGGTGTTGACGTGAATCTCCAGCGCGAGGGCCAGCTCGGCCAGCGTTCCCCGGTGGGCCAGGTAAGCCCGCAGGGTGTCGGCAGTTCGGCCATCGTCGTTCAGGGCCGCGAGTTGTGCGCCGATCTGCGCGGCCAGGGTGTCCAGGCGACCTTCTGAAAGCAGCGCGTGCAGGGCGTCCAGGTCATGAAAGATGCTGTGGCCCCGCGCCTGCCGGGTGGCTGCCAGGGCCTGCCGCGCCTCTCCAAAGGCCCGCTGCACCGTCTCCAGGAGCTTGCGCGTGCCGCCCGGATGCCTGCCGCTGACGCCCAGGCGCACGTCCAGCGCCGTGGAAGCAGTGAGGGCCAGATGCAGTTCTCGCGCCTCGCGGGGCAGGTCCAGTGTGGTCCACAGCCACACCGCCTGCCCGCCCCGCACGGTGGCGTGGCCCACCAGTCGCCGCTCACTGAAATAGCCTTCACCCACGGCAGCCAGCAGGTCCAGCGCCTGATCCTGAGTGGGCGTGCCGGGGGGGAGGGTGGCCACGGCCAGCGCGAAGGCTTCCTGCCCCAGCCTGTCTGAACCGCTGGCCTCTTGCCCGGAGAGCAGCGCGTCCAGCATCCTCTCCCCCACCCGCCGCCGCGCTGCCCCCGCCGCTGCCGAACGCAGGCGGGCCAGAAGGGCGTATTCAGCCAGCACGGGAATCAGGGCCTGCCACGGGGCCGGGAGGGCGACGGTCAGCGTCCCAACGTGGCGTTCGTGGTGGTCCAGGCGTGTGGTTTCCGTCGGTCCGGCGGCCCGGCCAGCCGAGGCAACCGTGTCTCCCCAACTGGCCCGGATCTCTGCGAAGCCTCCAGTCCAGTTGACCGTCAGTTCCACCAGTTCACGCTCGGGCTGGGGCGACATGGCCGCGCCGCGCAGCGCACCCAGCAGGGTGGGCAGGCCAATACTCTGGAGTGCCGCCAAAGCCAGCGTGGCCTGTGCCGCCGCCTCTACCTCTGAACGCGGCAGATGGGGAAGGAGACGAACGGCCTCGTCCACTGTCGTGGAGGCTGCCCCGTCATCTGCATCAGCCTCCAGACCAAGTCGCAGGCGAACTTCACCGAGGGTTGACATTTGTTTAAAGATACAGGAATTGCCTCTGCAATCCACACTTTCTCCAACTCTCAGGCGGGCAGGAGTTCTATGCTGAACTAGAACCCATTTGCCGCCCCCTCTCCCCGGAGACCACATGAAATACGCCCGCTTTATCGCTGGAGGCCGCGCTTTGAACGGTCACCTGCGCGACGGAAAACTGATAGACGCTGCTGGCGTCGCCCACACGCCTGATGATGTTCAATTCCTGCTGCCCGTGGACCCGCCCAAAGTCATTGCCCTGGCGCTGAACTACAACGATCACGCCGGGGAACTGGGGCTGACCCAGCCCACAGAACCTGCCCTGTTCTGGAAGCCCAACACCACCCTCCTCCCCCACCGGGGCAGCGTGATCTACCCGCGTGGTGCGGAATTCATGCACTATGAAGTGGAACTGGGCGTCATCATCGGGCGCGACGCCCGGCGCGTGAAGGCCGCAGACGCGATGGATTATGTGGGCGGCTACACCATCGGCAACGATCTGGTGGTGCGCGACTACGTGACCAACACCTTCCGCCCCCCCATGCGCGGTAAGGGCTGGGACACCTTCGGCCCACTGGGACCGTATTACGTGACCGCCGACGAGATTGCCGATCCGCACGACCTGAAGCTCACAGCGCATGTCAACGGCGAACTGCGGCAGGAAGGCAGCACCCGCGACATGATCTTTTCCATCCCCGAACTGATTGAACACATCTCGCGCTTCATGACCCTGCAAAAGGACGACGTGATTCTGACGGGTACGCCCAAGGGCATTAGCCATGTTCACCCAGGCGACATCATGACCCTGGAAGTGGAGGGGCTGGGAACGCTGATCAACGACATCGTGGAAGAGGACGAGGGCGCGGAGCCAATTCAGGGCAAGGAGAGCAAAGAAGGCGAGTGGGACGGACGGTGAAAAGGTCTAAGAGTCTGAGAGTCTGAGGGTCTAAGGGTCTAAGGACACCCGTACCGCCTTCCATCACACATCAACCCCCATCTCAGGAGGTTCCATGCCCCAGACCGCACCCCATCCAAACCATGAACTTGCCACGAAACTCCGCGACAGCCGACTGAGCCAGGGCTTAAAGCACTTTATCGGCGGGCAGTGGACCGATTCGCACGGCGGCGAGACGTTTGAGACGCACTCGCCCGTGGACAACTCCGTGCTGACGATAGTTGCCAGCGGCGACGCCACCGACATTGATCTTGCCGCCCGCGCAGCCCACGACGCTTTCCAGATGTGGCGCGAGGTCAGTGGGCAGGAACGCAAGAAGATTCTGCACCGTGTGGCCAACTTGATTGAGGCCCGCGCACAGGAAATCGCCGTGCTGGAAAGCATTGATACTGGGCAGGCCATCCGCTTCATGAAGTCGGCGGCGGCTCGCGGCGCGGACAACTTCCGTTTCTTCGCGGACCGTGCGCCCAGTGCGGCAGACGGTCAGAGCCTGCCTGCGCCCGGTTTCATCAATTACACATTGCGCCAGCCCATCGGCCCCGTTGGCGTGATTACCCCGTGGAACACGCCGTTCATGCTGTCCACCTGGAAGATTGCCCCCGCGCTGGCGGCGGGTTGCACGGTGGTCCACAAGCCCGCCGAGTGGAGTCCAGTCACCGCTACGCTGCTGGCCGAGATCATGGACGAGGCGGGGCTACCGAAAGGCGTGCATAACCTCGTCCACGGCTTCGGCGAGAGCGCGGGCAAGGCGCTGACTGAGCATCCGCTGATCAAGGCGGTGGCCTTCGTGGGCGAGACCACCACGGGCAGCCACATCATGCGGCAGGGGGCCGACACCCTCAAGCGCGTGCATTTTGAGCTGGGAGGAAAGAATCCAGTCGTCGTTTTTGATGACGCCGATCTGGAGAAGGCGCTGGACGCCGTGGTGTTCATGATCTACAGCCTGAACGGCGAACGCTGCACCAGCAGCAGCCGCGTGCTGATTCAGGACGGCATCTACGACGATTTCACCGCCCGCATCGCCGAGCGCGCGAAGAACATCCGCGTGGGCGATCCGCTGGACCCCGAAACTGAGGTCGGCCCCCTCGTTCACCCCCGCCACTTTGAAAAGGTCATGGGCTATTTCGATCAGGCGAGAAAAGACGGTGCGACGATTGCTGCTGGGGGCGAACGCGTCGGCCAGGAGGGTAATTTCGTCTCCCCCACCCTGTTCACCGCCGCCCGCAATGACATGAAAATCGCGCAAGAGGAAATCTTCGGCCCGGTGCTGACCGCCATTCCCTTCACGGATGAGGCGGACGCTCTGGCCCTCGCCAACGACGTGCAATACGGGCTGGCCGGCTACCTGTGGACCAACGACCTGACCCGCGCCCACCGCTTCGCGCAGGGGTTGGAGGCGGGCATGATCTGGGTCAACTCCGAGAATGTGCGGCACCTGCCCACGCCCTTTGGCGGCGTGAAAAACAGCGGTATCGGGCGCGATGGCGGCGATTACAGCTTCGAGTTCTACATGGAAACCAAGAACATCGCCATCTCGCTGGGAACGCACAAGACGGCGCGGCTGGGGGTGGGGAAGCCGCAGCCAGAGCGGGATGGAGTGGATGGGCGGTTGGCAGAATGACAAAAAATCAGCCTGCTGCGACATATATACAACAATTCTGGAATGAGTTTGAGCAGTGGATTTTAAGCCAGGAAGACGGTGAAGATGTGCTTGAACTCTTGTTGCCTGGGGCCAGTCAGTCTGAACTAAATCAGGCTGAACACGCACTGGAATTCGCTCTGCCAGTTGATTTCCGTGAATTCTATTCCCGACACAATGGCGCTCATTTCTGGCCCGACGAGGAAGAGCTACTGACCCTTGAGAACGCACTGAGCGAGACGATGATGCGTCGTAGCGCCGTTGCCAAGCAAGCTGATTTGCAGGCTGGTGAAACCGATCTGGATGAAAATGGCGTTTTTCAAACTTGGTGGCATAAGCGTTGGCTGTTGTTCATTCGCGATGGCGGGGGAAATGGCGTCGCTATCCAATGTGGCGCTCCGGAGAGCAGCGGACAGGTGATCTATGTAGATCACGAGACAGGCCAGCCGAGCAGCGAGTCAAGTCTCTCAAATTATCTTGAGGGGATTGTGGCATTGATTCGTCAGGATTGGTATGTAGTCAAAGACGGAACTGTTATGTCTCGCGAACTACTGGACGAAGACGATGAAGATTATGCTGAGGATTTAGATTCCTGGCTTGAAATGCGGTCCACATAAGTCTATTAATTTTTTAAATAGAAAGGAGAACCCCCATATGACCGCCATCACCGGACAACAATTTCTATCCCGCCTTCAGAAGAACCCACCCACCCTCTACATAGACGGTGAGCGCATTACCGATCCCACCACGCACCCCTCCACCCGCAACATGTGCCAGTCACTGGCGGAGCTGTATGACATGCAGCACCAGCCCAGTTTGCGCGACGCCCTGACCTACGAGGACGGCGGCGAACGCCACGCCATCAGCTTCATGGTGCCGCGCAGCAAGGACGATCTGCGGCGCATTGCCGAGGCGCACCACATTCGCGCCAATTACTCGTTGGGCTTCCTAGGCCGCGCGCCGGACTACATGAACGCCAACGTGATGGCGGCGGGCATGGGCGCGGACTACTTCGGCCAGTGCGACGCCAGCCGCCCCGGCAGTAAGAACCGCGACTTTGCCGCCAACATGCGCCGTTATTACGAGTATGTGCGCGACAACGATCTGTGCCTGACGCACGCCCTGACCAACCCGCAGGTCAACCGCGCAAAACAGGCGTCCGAGATGCCCGATCCGTATATCGCGCTGGGCGTGGTGGAGGAAACAGAGGAAGGCGTGATCGTGCGCGGCGCGCGGATGATGGCAACGCTGCCGATTGCCGACGAGATTCTGATCTTTCCATCCACCGTGCTAAAGGAAAACGCCGACAAGAGCCGTTACGCGATGGGCTTCGGCATTCCCACAAACACGCCGGGCCTGAGCTTCCAGTGCCGCGAACCCATTGACGTGGGCCGCGACCCGGAAGACCACCCACTTGCCAGCCGTTTTGACGAGCAGGACGCCTTCGTGATCTTTGACGACGTGCTGGTGCCGTGGGAGCGCATCTTCTTGCTGTACGACACCGAACTGGCGAACAAGGCCTACGCCGGAACCGACGCCGTGCTGCACATGGCCTATCAGGTGGTCAGCCTCAAAGTTGCCAAGACCGAGGCGTTCCTGGGGACCGCGCAGAGTATCGTGGACGCGATTGGCAGCGGGCAATTTCAGCATGTGCAGAGCAAGGTGGCTGAGATTATCGTGATGCTGGAAATCATGAAGGGCCTGGAGGCGGCGGCGCGGGAAGGGGCCACGCTGAACAAATACGGCGTAATGACCCCGGCGCGTGGCCCGCTGGACGCTGCCCGCAACTATTACCCCGCCAACCACGCCCGCCTGCCGGAGCTGCTGCAACTGCTGGGCGCATCGGGAATCATCATGATGCCCAGCAAGGCAGACCGGGAAGGCCCGCTGGGGCCGCAGATCGCCAAGTACCTGCAAGCGGGCCGAGCCACCGCTGAGGAACGTCTCAAGCTGTTCCGCCTCGCCTGGGACATGTCCATGAGCAGCTTCGCCGGGCGGCAAACCCTCTATGAGCGCTATTTCTTCGGTGATCCGGTGCGGATGCACTCGGCTCTGTACGAGGTGTTTGACAAGCAGCCTTACGTGGAGCGCATTCACGCCTTCTTGGAGCGCGAGGACCGGCACGAGGCGGTGGCAGCGGATGACTGAAGCAAGCCAGATGCCCAACCTGATCCGTATCGCGCACGCGGTGTTCACGGTCAAGAGTCTGGAGGCGAGCCGCGAGTTTTACGTGGACCTGCTGGGTATGAACGTCCTCCACGAGGAGCCGGGGACGCTGTACCTGCGCGGTGTGGAAGACCGGGAGTGGACGCTGAAGCTGGAGGAGAAAGGCACGTCCACCGTGCGGCATCTTGCCTACCGCGTGAACGGCGAGGCCGATTTGGACGCGCTGGTGGCGCTGGCTGAGCGCGAGGGTCTCCCCTACCGCTGGGAGGAGGAGTTGGACCGTCCGCGCCTGCTGCGGATGCAGGATCCCTTCGACATTCCAGTGGCCTTTTACCATGTCAGCCAGAAGTATCCGTGGTTGTTGCAAGACTTCCACCTGCATCGGGGGCCGGGACTGCAACGTGTCGATCACGTCAACGTGATGGTGCCGGACGTGGAAAAGACTATGCGCTGGTACATGGACACCCTGGGCTTCCGCCTGTCCGAGTACACCGTGGACGAGCAGGAACGCTACTGGGCGGCCTGGATTCAGCGGCGCGGCGGCGTGCATGATCTGGCCCTGACCAATGGCCCCGGCCCCCGCCTGCATCACTGGGCCTACTGGATGCCCGACGCCATGTCCATCCTGCGAACCTGCGACATTCTGGCGGGGGCGCGGCAACCCGAACGCATTGAGCGGGGGCCGGGGCGGCATGGCGTCTCCAACGCGTTTTTCCTGTATATCCGTGACCCGGATGGCCACCGCATTGAGCTGTATACCTCCGATTACATTACGGTGGACCCCGACTTTGAACCGATTCGCTGGCTGCGCGACGATCCCCGGCGGCAGACGTTGTGGGGGGCCAGAACGCCGCGCAGTTGGTTCGAGGAAGCCTCGGAGATGGAGGCGTTTGACGGCGGAACAGTGCAGCCAGTGGCAGGAGAATTGACGGGCATTCCCGTGCATGTGATCTGACTGCTGGGAGGCCGAAAGGGGGCAGTCCCCTTCGGCCTCTCGCCACCCTTGTAAAACGATTCAGTTGAAGTCGTTATGATGGGGCCAAACACCGTCTTAGCCCATCCACAGGAGGCTCCATGTCCCGTTCCACGACTGACTCTTCTTCCCAGTACACTCCTGCCCTGATTGTTCGTCAGGCGTCGCCGCCCAATTTGGAAACCCCCTTCTACGCGCTGGACGGACGGCTGACCCCGCAACCCAGTCATTATGTCCGCAGCCATTTTCCTGTGCCGTCCCTGGACGCACAGACGTGGCGCTTGGAGGTGGGCGGCGGGGTGGCCTCTCCCCTGTCGCTGTCTCTGGAGGAATTGCGGGCCATGCCGTCCCACACGCTGAGTGCCACGATGGAATGCGCGGGCAACGGGCGGGTTTACCTGTCGCCGCGTATGCCGGGGGTGCAGTGGGATCTGGGCGCAGTGGGAACGGCGGAATGGACTGGGGTGCTGCTGCGCGACGTGCTGGAGCGGGCCGGGATTCAAGGTGGGGCATTGGAAGTGGTTCTGGAGGGGGCCGATAAGGGAACGCTGACCGATCCGGGCCGCACCCCCGGCGAGATTCGCTACGCCCGCAGTGTGCCGCTGGCAAAGGCGCAAGGCGACGTGCTGCTGGCCTACGCCATGAACGGGCAGCCGCTGACGCCGGATCATGGCTTTCCACTGCGGGCCGTGGTGCCGGGCTGGTATGGGATGGCCGCAGTAAAATGGCTTTCCACTTTGCACGTCACGGACACGCCGTACCAGGGCTTCTTTCAGACCATTGATTACAGTTACTGGCAACAGCGGGATGGCCTCTCGCCGCAGATGGTCCCCATGACCGCCATGCAGGTCAAGGCGCAGATTGCCCGCCCTGCCCCGCACGGCAGCGTGACGGCGGGCCGCGTTTCCGAAATCATCGGCACAGCATGGACGGGTGAGGGCGACGTGACGCGGGTGGAGGTCAGCACAGACGGCGGCCAAACATGGGCCAATGCGGAATTTCTGGACCCATCCGAACCGCACATCTGGCGCAGATGGAGATTGGAATGGCACACGCCCCAGCAGCCCGGACGCGTCACGCTGATGGCCCGCGCCACCGATTCGGCAGGCCGCACCCAGACGGAGGGCCACGACGCTGGACGGGGCGGCTACATGATCAACTTTCCGCTGCCCATCATGGTTTACGTCAAGGCTGAGGAGTTGTGACCACACCCGAACGCGTGATTCCAGACGCTGACTTGACGAATCTGGCCGCTGAACTGGAGGGCGCTGAGACCAGCGGTGTGCAGATCGCCCCTTTCTCCGAACGCTATCCAGGCATGACCTTTGCCGATGCCTACGCGGTGCAGCGGGCCTGGGTGGGCCTCAAGCTGGACGCGGGCAGACGGGTGCGCGGCCACAAGATTGGGCTGACCTCGCGGGCCATGCAACTGGCCTCGCAGATCACCGAGCCGGATTACGGCACGTTGCTGGACAGCATGTTCTACGAGCCGAATGGCGACATTCCACTGTCCGATTTCGTTGCGCCCAAAGTGGAGGTGGAATTGGCCTTCCTCCTCAAAGACGATTTACAGGGGCCAGGAGTGACGCTGTTTGACGTGCTGCGGGCCACTGAATACGTCACCCCCGCTGCCGAGATCATTGACGCACGCATCCAGCGGGTCAGTGTCGCGACGGGCAAACCGCGCCGGGTCTTCGACACCATCAGCGACAATGCGGCCAACGCTGGGATTATCGTGGGCGGCAACGCGGTCAGGCCGGACGCCCTGGACCTGCGCTGGGCAGCGGCGCTATGCATCCGTAACGGCGTGATCGAAGAAACGGGGGTGGCGGCAGGGGTACTGGGGCATCCAGCGCAGGGCATCGCCTGGCTAGCGAACCGTCTGGCCCCGCATGGCGAGGATCTGAAGGCTGGAGAACTGGTCCTGTCAGGCTCATTCACGCGCCCGGTGGATATCGCTTCGGGGGACGTGTTTACCTTTGATTACGGACCTCTGGGCACATTTTCGTGCCGTTTCGCCGGACAGGCGCGTGGAGCAACTCATGGCTGAAAACACGTTCAAAACAGCTCTCCAACGTGGCGATCCCCTTTACGGTTTGTGGCTGGCACTGGCCGATTCCTATAGCGCTGAGGTCTGTGCCGGGGCAGGCTTTGACTGGTTGCTGATCGATAACGAACACGCGCCCAATGACCTCCGCAGCACGCTGGCGAGTTTGCAGGTGCTGGCCGCGTACCCAGCGGTGACTCCGCTGGTGCGTCCGCCCGTGGGCGATGCGGTGGGCATCAAGCGACTGCTGGACATCGGCGCACGCAACATCCTGATCCCGATGGTGGAAAGCCCTGAACAGGCGCGCGAACTGGTCTCCGCCACCCGCTATCCGCCGCGCGGCGTACGCGGTGTGGGTGCATCGTTGGCCCGTGCCAGCGGCTTCGGGCGGGACGCCGCCTACCTGAATCACGCGGACGATGGCGTCTGCTTACTGCTTCAAATTGAGTCCAGAGCAGGACTGGAGGCTCTGGCCGAGATCGCGGCGGTGGACGGTGTGGACGGCGTGTTCATCGGCCCGGCTGACCTCGCAGCCTCGTTCGGGCAACTGGGAAACCCTGGTCACGCGGATGTTCAGAACGCCATCAGGGACGCAGCGACGCAAATCCGGAGGGCGGGGAAGGCGGCCGGCATCCTCTCCACCGATGAAGCGCAGGCCCACACCTATCTGGAATGGGGCTACACGTTCGTCGCCGTAGGAACGGACGTGACGCTACTTTCTCGCGCCAGTACGGCATTGGCGGCGCGTTTCAAGAAGAGTTGAAAGTTGCTCGTCACGTGACGAGCAACTTTTGCCCACGGTTGTCCCGGCCCGTGTCCACTACCCTGCGGCCATGATCGTCGCCTTCGTCAACCCACAACCCACCCTCTACACCACGGACCCCACTGCCGAGCAGGAACGCACGGCGTCGGGCCTTTCCATGTTGCTCCAGCAGGCCGAACTGATTCCCGTGACCGGGCTGGACGAGGCCGAACTGCTGTCGGTTCCGGCGGCTTTCACCTCCTGGCAGATCCTGCGGCACGGCGCGGTGGTGATTGGCCCGGACGGGCTGGAGGACCCTGCGTGGCGGCGGCTGACGCTGGAAACGCAACGCCTTCGGGCGGAGGGCCTGCGGCTGGCCCACACGGCGGCCACGCATATCAGCCAGTTGGGGCAACTGGGGTTGGAGGTCACGCTGGAGGAGCATTCCGGCCTACCGCTGCTGGCGCGCTTGGTTCACCCATACGGGCTGGAACTGGCCCTGCTTCAGGCCGAGCGTGAGTTGCACGAGTGGCTGGACGGCGGCCCCTTCCAGGCAGATTTCCGGGTTCTCAACCAGGGCGAGAGCCTGACCCTGCTGCCGCGCGAACTGACCCCTGAAAGTGCCGTGAATTATGTGCTGGACCAGTTGCCCGCCGAGGTGACCCTGACCCTGGGTGTCAGCGCGCAGGAGGGCGACGCCGCCTTTCTGGCGCTGTGCGATTACGCCATGATTCCCGGCGAGAGTGGGTGGCTCAGCCGGGCCGAGATCGCTGAGGACGAGGACTGAAGTTTGGAGAGCCGGGCGTGACTTGACCATCTGCCCAGCCACCCAAACTGGCATCTTCAGACCATCTGCGGGCCAGTCAGGCTCTAAAGTGCCCTGTGCCCCACAAGGACGAGACCGCATGACCGACCTCCAGCCCCTGCCCCGCATCCACGATCTGGGGCTGCTCAGTGACCGCCGCAGCGCAGCGCTGGTCACTTCGCTGGGCGAGGTGGTCTGGTACTGTCCTGGTCGCTTCGATGCGCCCTCGTTGCTGGCGCGTCTACTGGATGAGGCGCGCGGCGGCTCGTGGGCCATCCAGCTCGCAGGCGCGGTGCAGGGCAGACGCCGCTACCTGGGTGACGGTGGCCATCTGGAAACGGTCCTGCGTGCCGGGGGTGGGGAGCTGACCATCACCGATTTCATGCCCTTTGGTGAGGGGTTGCCGCATGGCATCTGCCGAGTTTTCTCAAGTGCTGCACAGGCTTACCGGCTGGTCCTGAATGCCGCCCCCGACTATGCCCGCCGCGCCGTGACCCTGGAGCAGCAGAGCGCGGCGGTGCGGATCGACGGGCAGCACTGGCTGTACGCCTCACATCTGCCCCGCATCACGGGGGACTCGGTGGTGGTGGAGGTGCCGCAGGACGAGGCGGCCTGGGCCTTTCTGAGCGATGAACGGCTGGAGTCGCCCGACTGGGAAACCGTGACGCGCTGGTGCGCGAAGTCGCTGCTGAGCTGGCAGGAACTGACCACCCACGCCACCTATCACGGCCCCTATGAGGAAGCCGCGCGGGCCTCGCTGCGGACGCTGCGGCTGCTGACCGATCACGCGGGCAACGCGACCATCGCGGCCCCCACCACCAGCCTGCCAGAAGTGCCAGGCGGTCAGAAGAACTGGGATTACCGCTACGTCTGGCTGCGCGACGCGGGCATGGTGGTCAGCGCCCTGACACGGGCCGGGGGCGACGGGCAGGAGGGGCGGGCCTTTCTGGAGTTCATCTGCGCCCAGGCCACGCCGCAGAACGGCCTCCCCGCGCCGCCCTTCATGACGGTGGATGGCGGCCAGCCACCCGAAGAAACACAACTGGACCTGAGCGGGTACGAGAACAGCCGCCCGGTGCAGATCGGCAACGGGGCGCGCGGGCAATTGCAACTGGACGCTTACGGCAACGTGCTGCTGGCCGCCAAGCTGATCTACGAGCGCTTTGACGTGCGCGACGAAGAGGGAACCCTTGAACACTGGGGGGTGGTGGAGCGGTTCGCTGAATTTCTGGCGGACCACTGGCAGGACGATGATTACGGCATCTGGGAGGAGCGCCAGAAGCGGCCCTACGTGGCGGGCAAGGTGCTGGCCGCCGTGGCGCTGGAGTACATCGCCCAATACAGCGAGGAACCCGCACAGGCCGCGCGCTGGAAGGCGGCGGCGGCGGCGGCGCGGCAGTGGGTCATGGCCAATGCCCTGAATGCCGAGGGTGCCTACGCCTACGTGGCCGGGGAAGAGGGTGTGGATGTGACGGCGGCCCTGTATCCGGTGTGGGGCTTCTGCGCCCCCGACTCCCCGGAGATGCTGGCGACGGTGGCCGTCCTGGAACGCGAGTCCTGTCAGGACCACCTGTACTGGCGCTTTCTGGCCGACGACCAGACGCATGAGGAAGGCGCATTCCTGGCCGGGACGCTGTGGGTGGCCCAGTACTGGGTGATGCGCGATCCGGCGCGGGCGCGCGTGATCCTGGACGCGGTGCTGGCCTATGGGGGCGATCTGGGCCTGCTGCCCGAGATGGCCGATCCCCGGACCCGCCAGCCATTGGGTAATGTGCCGCAAACCTTCGTTCATGCCGCACTGATCGGTCTGGTAGTGGATCTGGCCGAGGCTGAGACTGCCGGGACTGCATCTGCTGGAACTGCATCTGCCGGGTCCACATCCTGACGCGCTACCCTGGGCCGTGCGAACCATTGATCTGCTGAGGCTGGCTGGCCTGGGACTGCTGCGCCGCCCGGTGCGAACCGTCCTGACAGCACTGGGACTGGCAGTGGCGCTGGGCAGCATGCTTATTTTTCTGTCGCTGGGCGAGGGCCTGCGGGATGTGTTCGCCGCTGAACTGGGCACGGTGGGACCGGACCTTCAGGTGGCGAGTACGCGGGCAGGGGAGACCCTCCTGCCGCACATGGACATGAATCCGGCGGTGGTAGAAACACTGAAAAAGCTGTCTCCCGCGCTGGGTATCACGGCCCTGACTCCGGTGGCCGCCACCATCCGGCAGTCGCTGGACCCGGCCCAGAGCGCGGTGTTCTATGGTCTGCCCGCCAGCAGTGGCATCGACGCCATGTTCACGGGTGTGCGGCCAGCCCAGGGCCGCCTGCTGGATCCGGGCGACGCGGGAAAGAATGTGACCGTGCTGGGGGCCAAGGCCGCGCAGAATCTGGGACTGAGGCTCGGCGACACCCTGGAGCTGACCCGGCGGGGGAGTGCGCGGGTGGTCGGCATCCTCCAGCCGGAAAGCGCGCTGACCGACACCTTCGCTTTCCTGCCCATCGAAGCCGTGCAGCGCGCCTTTGGCGTGGGGAACAACCTCTCGCTGGTGGCGCTGCGCCTGAAGAACCCTGCCGACGCGGACCGGGTGGCCGCCGCGCTGGCAAAGCAACCACAGGTGGGTGGACTGGGCCTGAAGATCAGCACCCGCGCGGACGTGGTGGGCAATATCGGCAAAGTGCTGAACAGCGCTGACATTCTCAGCGTCTGCCTGTCGGCCATCGCCCTGATCGTGGGCGGGCTGGCTGTGGTCAATACCGTGCTGATGGGTGTCTACGAGCGCACCCGCGAATTCGGCACCCTGCGGGCCATCGGGGCGCGGCCCGCCTTCGTGCGGCGGCTGGTGCTGAGCGAAACCGTGTTGCTGTCGGTGCTTGGGGGTGTGATGGGGCTGGGACTGGCGGGCCTGGGCGTGCGCGGCATCAACGTCTACACCCAGAATCTGGCAGGCTTCAATGGCGCGGCCCTGACCCCACGCCTGATCCTGGTGGGTCTGGGCGTGGCGCTGGCGCTGGGCCTGCTGGCCGGACTGTGGCCTGCCCGCAGCGCTGGGCGCGTGACCGTGGTGGACGCGCTGGGACGGCTCTAGGGAATGCTTCCGGTCCCGGCGAAACTGGGCGGCGCGGCGCTGCTGGTGGTGCTGACTGCCTGGGGGCTGAGCCGTGTTACTGGATTTCACACCCTCCTCTTCGCGCTGGGGGTTCAGGTGCTGTTGATGTGGTGGGCGCTGTACCTGCTGGCCCTGACCAGGCCGATGCTACGTGGTTCATTTTTTACCGTTGGTGACTGGGAAGTCCCCTTCTATAAAAGGCTGGGAGCGCCAGTTTTTGCCAATCTTCTCAGGTGGGTGGGCTGGGAACGATTGCGCCGGGATGCGCGCGGCTTCGGCGGCACGCGCGCATCCCTGGCGCGCCTGGATCACGCCACCCGCGAGGCGGAATACAGCCACCTGCTGCTGGCGCTGATCTGCCTGGGCCTAGCCGTGGGCGCGCTGCGGCTGCGCGCTGCCGATACCGCCGGATGGCTGCTGCTGACCACCATCCCCACCCACCTCTACCCGGTGATGTTGCAGCGAAGCCTGCGCTGGCGGTTGCAGCGGATCGGCATCAAAGACTGACGACTCGCTCCACTGCACGTCCCGTCCGCGCCAACTGTTCCACCAGCGTCGCGGCCTCGTTCGGCGCGTCGTGCAGGTGCATCTCGGTTCCCAGCGCCTTCGCCCGCTGCCGCTGGGGGCTGTTGCCCAGCAGGCCCAGCACCGCGCGGCGAATGCTCTCATGGGTGGGTCGGGCTGTCCGCAAATTCAATCCCACTCCCGCGTAGGCTACGCGGCCCGCCACCTCCGTCTTGTCCTCGCTGCCGCCCGCGACCACCACCGGGACGCCGTGCGCCAGCGCCGACTGCACGCCGCCGTAGCCACCATTGGTCACGTACACCGAGACGTGTGGCAGCAGCGCCGCGAAAGGAACGAAGGCCGCTGTGCGGGCGTTGCCCGGCAGACTGTCCAGACCATCCGCACCCGCCGCGATCACCAGCACGTCCTCATTTTCCAGCGCCCTCAGGGTGGGCAGGATCAGCTCACGCGGATCGGTGGCGAGGGTGCCCTGGGTCACCAGCACCACTGGACGTTTTGCTTCCAGAACGTCCGGCCACCATACGGGCAGGTGCATCTGCGCCGGAACAGGCGGCGTGATTGGACCGATGAAATGCAGGGTGCGCGGCAGATCGCTTTGTGGGTACTCGAAGCCGGGGACGGTGGGCTGAAGCATCAGGTGGGGCGAGGGCGGCAGGGCGAAGGGCCGGGGCCGCACGCCCATGCGCCCGCAGGCTGACGCCAGATCGTGCGACGCCGCGCCAAAGACGATCTGCTGCGTCAGCCAGTGCAGGACGCGGTTTCTGATCCGGCCTGCGGGCGTGGCAGAAGGAGGTAGCCCCAGTCCAAAGGGCGCGGTGTCACGGCTCTGGATGCCCAGCGGCAAGACGCCCAGCAGCGCGCAGGGTGGCCCCCCCACCTCCGCGTGCAGCAGGGCGGCCACCAGCGTCTGATCGGCCAGCACGGCGTCGGCGGGCCAATCCCGCTGTATCTGCCGCAGATCGTGCATGTTGCCCTCGATCCCGCCCACGAAAATCTGTTGCACGTCGTATTGCAATTGCCGCAGACCGCGCCGCCGATTGCGCTGCGGGAAAGTGGCTCCAAAATCGGCATCGTCGAAATCGCGGGCATGGACGAAGGGCAGAAATTCGGCCCCAGCCGCCTCTACCCGCGCCGCGTACCTGCGCCCGGTGTACCAGCGGACGGCATGCCCGCGCCGCGCCAGCTCCCGCACGATGGGCAGCAGCGGCAGCACATGCCCGGCGATGGGCTGCGAGGCGATCAGGATGCGGGACGTACCAGAATCCCCAGCAAGTTCAGAACCCTGCAATCTGTATTTGATGTGACCATTGTCAAGACTCTACAGCCAGCGCATCGTGAATGCCTGGGCCAGCAGCGGCTCGGCAGTGGGGGAGAGGAGAACCTTCTCGATCAGGCGTTCGCGCCAGCGTTGTGCCCGTGCGCCCGCTGGACGGCCCGCTGCCATATTCAATTCTGCCTGATGGCCCGCGATCCGGGCAGAGCGCAGGCGGGTGCGCTCGAAGTGCTGCCAGTCTGCGCCCCCGCTCGCCAGAGCCTGCTCCAGCAGTGGGGCCAGCGTGGCGGCGTCCAGCCAGCCCAGGTTCATGCCCTGCCCGCCAATCGGGCTGACCACATGCGCGGCGTCCCCGATCAGCACGGCCCGCCCGCGCACCATCTCTGGCACACGGTGGCGGCGGACCTCGAAGGCGCTGAGCATCCGGCACTCGGCGGCGGGAACGTGCAGGCCAGTGCGCCGGGCAATCACCTCGGTCAGCTCCAGGGCGGAGGCGGCCCCCGAAAGCTGATCTCCGGTGTGGACCACCCAGCGCCTTCCCTGCCGCGGCAGCGGAAAGGACTCCACCACGCCACCCCCGGTCAGCGACACCAGCGCCGTGTGCCCCAGCGGCGTGGTGTCGGGAAAGTCCCCCATCAGGTATTTGTCGGGGTAGAGGTGGCCGGGGTAGGGGAGACCCAGCGCCTCCCGCACGCGGCTGCGCCAGCCGTCCGCGCCGATGACGTAACGGGCACGGAGTTCCAGCGGCCTGCCGTTCTGAGAGGTTGTGACATGCAGGCCCTTGGCCTCTTCCCGGAGTTCCAGCAACTCCACGCCCGCGCAAAACGAGCCGGGCGCGAGTTCGGCCAGTCGGCGGCGCAGAACAGCCTCGGTATCGCGCTGGGGCAGCGAGAGGATAAATGGAAACTCCGCTGAGGCTGTTGCAAAACCCAGTTCACCCAGCGGCCCGTTCTCGCCCGTGACCAGACCACGCGTGATCCGCAGCCCCTCCGCCAGCAGCGGTTCAGTCAGTCCTACCTGGCGGAAGGCTTCCAGCGCAGGAGGATGAATGCCGATGGCGCGGGAATGCTGCCCTGGAGAACCTCGCCGTTCCAGCACGCGGAAGCTCAGGCCACGTTTGGCCAGCAGACAGCCCAGGAACAGCCCGACTGGACCGCCCCCGACAATCAGCACGTCCAGCATCGGCTCAGCCACGGCCTGGAGCCTCGTACATCAGCAGGTTGCGGAAGGGAATCAGTGTTCTGACTGTCCAAGCCGTCGGGGCCAGCCCTCTTAACTCGGCAGCAGTAAAACTGCGGCGGATGGACAGAAGACCGTCCTCACCAATGAACGATCCTCGGAACAGCGGCGCGATTCCGGCCCGGAAGCCCAGATACGCCAGCGGACTGCGCTGGATGTCGCTGTGGACCACCAGACCTGAACACAGCACCTCGCTGTCGGCCAGCAAGGCATCCAGCTCCGGGACAGTCAGGTGGTGCAGCAGGTGGTTGGAGATCACCAGATCAAAACGCTGCTCCTCCTCTACCAGATCGCCGCTCATGGCCTGCCGGAAGTGCAGACCGGAAACAGGCGGCTGCGCCCCGGCAAAGGCGATGGCCCGCGGGTCGGCATCGATGGCCGTGATCCGCACGGTAAAACCATCGCGCGCCGCCCAGTGGGCCAGAGCACGCGGCACGTCGCCCCCGCCGCAGCCGATGTCCAACAGCGTATTCGGGCGCGAGGCCGAGAGCCGGGGGCGCAGGAATTGCCTGTAGACCTGCCGCCAGCCCGCCACCAGTCCATTGACTGCGCCAAACTGCGCGTAGGTCTGATTGAGTTCCTGGAGATCACACTGGGGATCATCCATGCGTTCGGCCAGTTGAATCTCGCGCATGGAGAAGGAGCCTGGGGAGATCACCGCACCCCGACCAGTTCGCCCTGCCGCCCTGCCATCATGGGGTCAGCCAGCACAGGGTCAGCACAGCCCACTGCGCCGCTCAGCAGCCCCATTTCCACGGTCAGGCCCGGCCCGAAGGCCATCGCGCAGACACGCTCACCTTCCGGCACGGTGTTCAACAGATCGCGCAGGATAAACAGAATCGTGGCGCTGCTCATGTTGCCGTACTGCCGCAGAATCTCGCGCGAGGGCCGCATCTGTTCATCGCTCAGCTTCAGACTGCCCTGCACCTTGTCCAGAATGCTGCGCCCGCCGGGGTGGACGGCCCAGTGTTCGACTCCGGCGTGCCGGGCATCGGCCAGCGCGGGTTCGTGGTCCAGCAAGGGTGACAGCGCGCCCTCGATATGCGATTCGATAATGGACGGCACGTAGCTGCTCAACACCATCTCGTAGCCCTGATCGCCAATCGTCCAGGCCATCTCTGCCTCGCCCACGCCGGGGGGGGTTAGGGTGGTCTCGAAGTGATCCATTCGCAGGGCGCGCTGCCCGGCTGCCGGGGGCCGGGCGCTGACCAGTGCAGCGGCGCAGCCATCCGCGAACACCGAGGCGGCGATGATGGTGTCGGGGTCTGGTGCGGCGCGCATGTGCAGGGTACACAGCTCGGCGCTGACCACCAGCACGGCGGCATCGGGGTCCGCCTGACAGAACGCTTTTGCCATCTTCAGCGCGGGAAAGGCCGCGTAGCAGCCCATGAATCCAACATGGTAGCGGCCCACGTCCCCGCCCAGCCCCAGCGCCCGCACGATGGCGTAATCCGGCCCCGGTGCAAAAAAGCCCGTGCAGGACACCGTGATGACGTGTGTGATGTCGGCGGCCTCAAAGGGACTGTCTTCCAGCACCTTGCGGGCGGCCTCCACATACAGCTTGGTGGCTTCCTGGGCGTAGACGATGTTGCGCTGTCCGGTGGTGGGCGTGAGCATGCGTTCAGTGGCTGGATCGTAGAACAGACCCGCTTCGCCGTCCGTATCGGCAAATTCCCTAACCACGCTGTAGCGCTGATCGATCCCCGAGGCGTTGAAGGCGGCCCCGGTCAGCCGTTTGGCCAGGCGGTCCAGTTCCGGCTGCGCCTTGATCACGTCACGGATGACCGACTGGGGGTAGGCGGTCTCGGGCAGTGCCAGAGCGATGTTGTGAAGGTAGACGGGCATGGCCCAGATTAGGGGTTGAAGCTGACCCCGAGTGGGGGAATTGCACAAGAATTGCGCAACGGTCAGGGCATATCCGGGACATCCGTCCCCAGAGGTGATTGAGCGGTGGAAAATACCGTATCTGTCGATCTGTACAGTCTGAGTATTGTCTCTGGGCAGAAGACTTCCAGTCCATCCACCTCCTGTACCTGCCAGGATTCGCGCGCCTGGACGGCAAGCGGGTTTCCATCTGTCAGATACGCTGGTGGGGGAGAGGAAAGACGCAACCTTCCAGAGATTTAAGACCATAGGGGGGTCCTAGATCAGAGGTAAAATCTGGCCGTGAATCCTGCCCCGCTGCCCCTCTTTCCGAGCGCCGCCCACCTTGACTAGAGGCTTGCAGCTTCAGGCGCTGGCTGGGCTGCCGCGCAACGCCCGCAACGCCATTCTGATGGAGCCGTTGTGGGGGGTTTTCGGCGTGGTGGTGCTGTATTACGCGCCGCTGTATATGAGCAGCGTGGGCCTATCCAGCACGCAGATCGGGCTGCTCGGCTCGATGACGCTGGCGCTTTCCTTTCTGTTTCAGGCGGTGGCCGCACCGATCACCAACCGTGTGGGCCGCAAACGCACCACATTGATCGGCGATCTGATCTCGTGGACGATGCCCATGTTCGTATGGGCGTTCGCCAATTCTTTCGCCGCTTTCGCTCTGGCCGCCGTGCTGGCCGCCAGCGGGCGCATCGTGACCGTCTCGTGGAGCCTGCTTCTGATCGAGGACGTCGAGGAATGGCAGCGGGCGCGCGTCTTCGGCATCATCAACCTGATCGTGACGGTCTGCGGCCTGCTGACGCCGCTGGTGGGGCTGGTGATCGCGCAGCATGGCGTGACGGCCACCATGCGCGGCTTTTACATCCTGGGCGGCGTCGGCATGACCGTCATGTTCCTGTGGCGCAACGCGATCACCGATGAAACCCGCAGCGGCGTGGCCGCAATGGCGCAGCACCGCGAACTGGGCCTGAGCCAGAGCGTGCGCCACACCCTGGGACTGGTGGCAGGCATGCGCGGTCATCCCGGTCTGATGGGCATCACCGCCTTCTACCTGCTGACCGTGTTCATTGAGCAGCTCAGCCTGTTTCAGATTCTCTTCCTGCAACAGACGCTGAATTTCAGTGCCCAGACGCTGTCCTTCGTGCCGTTCGTGGCCGCCTTTGTGACCCTGCTGCTGTACGGCGTGGCCCTGCCCCGGCTGTCGCGGCTGCCGCTGGGCCGCACGCTGATGGTGGTCCGTGCGCTGGGACTGGTTGGGGCGGTGGCGCTGTTGTTTGTTCCCGCAGGAAACACGGCGGCCATGCTGGCGGCAGTGGGCCTGCTGGGCGGCGTGACCTTCCTGACGCTGACCTACCGCGACGCTGCCCTGTTCAGCCGCCTGCCACAGAACGGCACGGCTGATCTGTTCTCAGCCGTGCAGACCCTGACCCTGCTGTGCGCCATTCCAGCGGCGGGTCTGGCCGGGGCATTGTTTGCCGCCTCACCGCGCAGCCTGTTCGTGCTGATCGCCGCGCTGTGTGCCGTGCTGTTGCTGCTGGCCGTCTGGCTGGCCCGCCGGGAGGAGAGGCCGCAAGCGACGGGGGCCTGACCAATGGTTCGGACGCTTTTGGCTACGCTCTGGTAACAATAGCCGGAAAGTGGTTGTGGGCGGCCATGCCAGCTTCCTCCTCTAACCTCTCGCGGTACGAGCCATACCCATCCCTACAATTGGGGAGCAGCTAAAAATCTCGTGTTGATCGCGTGATCATCCCTCAAATTTGGCAACTGTTCGAACCATTGCTGATACGGATTCCATCCTTTTCAGTTAAGCACTATAGTGATGGTCCATTCCTGATACTGCCACTTTGGAGTCCGTTGCCCCTCCAGCACTGGTCATACGGACTCCGATTGAAAGGTGTCGAAGACATCTGGAAGTCCGAACGGAGCGAGAAGGAGAAAAATGGGTTCTGGGCATGGAGTGCAGGAATCGGGACAGCGCCGATTCCTGCACGAAATAGACGGAGTCCGTATCAGTTCTGCCAGTGGCTGTGGCGAGCGGTTAAACGCAGGTATGGGGACGCCTGCAGCCAGAAGACAGGGCGGCCTGTCAGATCCTCTGCAGAAAGTTCACGTTACCAGCGCTGGACTGACAGCCCGCTCAGGCCGTCGCGCCGCGCACGTTCAATTCGATGCGGTAGAGGCTGGTACTGGCAGCCGTGAAGAGGGTGGAACCGTCCTGCCCTCCGAAGGTCAGGTTGCCGATAGCCTCCGGCACGTTGATCTCGCCAAGGCAGGTGCCATCTGGCGCGAAGACCTGCACGCCGCTGCCGCTGCTGGTCCAGACATCGCCGTGAACGGCCACCCGGAAACCGTCG
Organism: Deinococcus sp. AJ005; assembly: GCF_009017495.1. Lineage (NCBI taxonomy): Bacteria > Thermotogati > Deinococcota > Deinococci > Deinococcales > Deinococcaceae > Deinococcus > Deinococcus sp. AJ005. The sequence goes on from NZ_CP044989.1 coordinate 350,247, forward strand.
GGAAAGCCCGGCGAGACCTCAACAAACAGGCGGGCATTCGTCGCCTGACCGTCCACCAAGTCGTGGGCCAGGATGTGGTGATGCCGCTCGGGCCAGTAGGTTTCAGTGGGGTGGGTGCCCGCCGTATCGCCCACGTACAGCACCGATTCGTCCGGGAAGGCCAGTCCATTGGGACAGACCATCCCTCTTATCACCACCCGAATGTCTCCAGTTTCCGGGTCAAAGCGGTAGACCTCCTGCCCCGACTGCTCCTGCGTGCCGCCGTAGCCTTCATGCGACTGGATCAGCCCGACCCGGTACGTGCCGTTGATCCGGGTGAGAATAGCGTAGAGGGAATGGACGGCCACCCGTATCGACGTGGCTTTGCTCTGGTTAAACCTCCACCAGATCAGCCGTCTGTCTCTCCTGTAGGCGCTTGAAAGTGGCCAGCGCCTGGGCCACCACCTGATCCATGTTGTAGTACTTATAGGTTGCCAGGCGTCCCACGAACGTCACGCCTGGCTCCGCCCTGGCCAGCGCCTCGTATTTTTTGTACAGCTCGGCATTCTCGGGGCGCGGAACCGGGTAATAGGGATCGCCCTCTGCTTGCGGATACTCGTAGACCACACTGGTGCGCTCGTGGCGCTGCCCCGTGATGTACTTGAATTCGCTGATGCGCGTGTAGGCGTAATCGTTGGGATAATTGACCGTTCCTACAGCCTGGAACTGCGGTCTGTCGTGCGTCTCGTGCCGGAATTCCAGGCTGCGGTAGGGCAACTTGCCGTACTGATGATCAAAGAAAGCGTCCACCGGGCCGGTATAGATCAGGTGGCCGTGCGGAATCAGATCCAGAATTTCCCGGTAATCGGTGTTCAGCATGATCTTGATGTTGGGTCTGTGCAGCATCGCCTCGAACATGCGGGTGTAGCCGTGCAGCGGCATGGCCTGATAGGTGTCCGCAAAATAGCGGTCATCCCGGTTGGTGCGGGTGGGCACGCGGGCCGTCACGCTGGCGTCCAGTTCGCTGGGGTCCAGACCCCACTGCTTGCGGGTGTAGCCCCGGAAGAACTTGTTGTAAAGGTCGCGCCCTACCTTCCCCACCACCACGTCCTCGCTGGTTCGGACCTGCTCCACTGGCTCGGCCACCGAGGCGAAGAATTCCTCCACCTGAAAGGCGGTCAGGTTCAGGCCGTACAGGCGGTTGACCGTATCCAGATTGATAGGAATGGGCAATTCCTGCCCGTCCACGCTGGCCAGGACGCGGTGCTGGTAGGATCGCCACTCGGTAAAGCGCGACAGGTAGGCGAAGACCTCGGCGCTGTTGGTGTGGAAGATATGGGGGCCATAGGGGTGGATCAGGACGCCCGCATCGTCGTAGCGGTCATAGGCGTTGCCGCCGATGTGGGGGCGGCGGTCCACGATCAGCACCCGCTGGCCTGCGCTCGCCAGCCGTTCGGCCAGCACGCTGCCTGCGAAGCCTGCGCCCACGATCAGGTAGTCAAAACCGGCTGGGGCCGCGCCATTCAGTTCAGGAATTTCAGTCATCGGAACCCGTCAGCAGCGCGTGGGACGCCAGAGCAGAGAGGCGGGTAATGGGAGCGGCGTCCTCGATCAGTTCGGCCATCTGCGCCCAGGTGCGGTCCCAGGACAGCGCGCTGAGGTACTGGTCTGCGCGTTCCTGACGCTGCCGAGCGCCGTGCGTCCCCGCCTCGTCCAGCACCGCCTTGCAGGCGTATTCGAAAGCATCTGGAGTGTCGGCGATGTGCGCCAGTTTCAGATCGCCGTAGGGGCGGACCACGTCGCGGATGCCGGTGGAGACCACGCCGACGCCCGCCGCCAGGTATTCCGGCGTCTTGGTGGGGCTGATGAACTCGGTGGCGGCATTGCGCGCAAACGGCAGCAGGGCCACGTCCCAGTGGGCCAGGTAGGCAGGCAACTCGGCATAGCTCTTCATACCCAGGTAATGGATATTGGCGGCGCGCGGCAGCTCAGCGGGATCGATCTTGACCACCGGTCCGATCAGTACGAACTGCCACTCCGGCTGACGCCGGGCCACTTCAGCGATCAGAGCCGTGTCAAAGCGCTCGTCGATCACGCCGTAAAAGCCCAGGCGGGGGCGCGGCAACGTGGCCTGATCCGCCGGGTCCTGCAACCCTCCGCGGGCCTGAGCGAAATGCCCGACGTCCACGCTGGAAGGAAAAGCATGCACATTGGGGTGGCGCTCGGACTTGGCCTCGTACAGCCGCTGACCACCGGTGAAGACCACCCCGGCACGGTCAAAAAGCTGCGCCTCACGCACGCGCAGCTCAGGAGGCGCGCCCCTGAAATTGGCCAGCTCGTCCATGCAGTCGTACACCGTGACACGTGGCTTCAGTCCCGCCGTGACGGGCAGTTCCATCGGAGTGTAGACCCACAGGTCATAGTCCAGCAGGCACTCGTCCTCCACCAGTTCGCCCAGCAGCCGCGCCGTGCGGGCCTGGGACTCGGCGGCGGAAAAGCCGCTCTGGATGTGTGGTGTGCAGACGGTGACGCCGCCCTCTAGCCTGGTTTTCAGGTGATCGCCGTGTTCCCCGAAGACCGGCTCCTCGAAGTAATACACGGCGCGACTGTGGGCGGCGCGGGTCATCAGGTGCTGGGGGCGCTGAAACACGAAATCCCAGCGCAGATGCGCCAGCACGATCAGGGCGGGGCTGGCGGCCATGTAGGGCCGGGTGGACTGGTGGTGGTGTGGCACGTTGAGCTTCCCTCCCAGGATGCGCGAGGCGGCGGCAGATGACAAAAAACCCACGGCCCGGTGAGCTGCCAGCCCTGTTCCAGCTTCGTGGCGGCCCCCTGGCGGTGATCGTCTGGACTATAGGAGGGGGTCCCGAAATGCAAACGTAACATGCACATGGATTGCGTCCCAGATGGACTTCAGCTAAAGAATTTGCTGGCCTGGGCTAAATGCAAAATGAGTGCGGTCGGGCGCTAGGCTGCCGCCACCCATGACGCCGCCCAGTCATCCCTTCTGGCCTGCCGCCTCCGGCTCTGAACTGCCGCCTGTCGTCGTCGCGATTCCAGCGCGCGACGAGGCGGAAGGGATCGGCGCGACGTTGCGGGCGCTGGGCGCGCAGATGAACGGAACTGGGCAGCCATTCCAGAATTTTGGCGTGCTGTTGCTGGTCAACAACTGCGGCGGGGGAACGGCGATCCGCGCCAAACAGGCCGCGCCGCAGGGGCTGAAGCTGCGAATAGAGGAAGTGTTGCTGCCCCCCGGCGAGGCCAATGTCGTCGGCGCACACCGCCGCGCCCTGGACCGCGCCGCCGAACTGGCCGGGGACGGCGGCGCGATCGTCAGCACCGACGCCGACACCCGCGCCGCACCGGACTGGCTGTGGGCGCTGCTTCAGCCCATTCTAGCTGGGGCCGACGCTGCCGCCGGACGGATTCTGTTAGGTGGGGACGGGGCCGCCCTGGAGGAGGAGGTCCGCTGCACCCACGAACTCGACGACCTATACCGGCTGGCCGCCTGCCAGTTGACGGCCCGTTTAAACCCGGACCCCGCCGATCCCTGGCCCCGCCACTGGCAGCACTTCGGCGCGAATCTGGCCCTGAGGGTGCGCGCCTACCGCGCCGTGGGCGGGGTGCCGCAGGTACCGTGCCTGGAAGACCTCGCGCTGGTGCGGGAGCTACGCCGCGCGGACCTGACGCTGCGCCATACCCCCGACGCCCGCGTGTACACCAGCGCCCGCCTGTCGGGCCGGGTGGCGGTGGGCTTGTCCACGCAACTGGCCGAATGGCGGTGTGGCCCGCAAGTCTGGCGCGTTCCCGGCGGCGCAGAAATCGCGGCACTGGCCCATGCGGAAGCAGCACTGCGGGCCGCCTATCCGGGCGGCTGGCACCCCCACCTTCCCCACCTGTGGCGGTCTGACGCTGGGCCGCTTAAGGCAGCCCTGCACGCGCCCACGCTGGGCCAGGCCCCGGAGGCGGCCCACGCCGCGCGGGAGGCGGGGGACTGGGGTGCCCATTACCCCCCCGCTCCCGTGGGGCAGGTGCTGGACGAGGTGCGCGGCCTGATGGATCAGACTGCCGCGCCCGCCGCTTCTGGCCCGCTGCGAGTGAATACGTCCAGCCGGTAGCCCTGTTGCCCGTCCCCGTGGCGCTCGGCGTGCAGGTGGTGCAGGCCGTGGCCCACGCGGGCCAGCGTGGCGGCATGTACCGCGTCGCCGGTCTGTGGGTAGTCGTGGACCTGTGGCGTCCAGTGGACCAGCAGCAGGGTTCCGCACGCACTGAGCCGCGCTAATACCCCGTCCAGCGCTGTTTCCAGATCCTCCGGCGAGAGGTAGTACAGCACCTCCGACAGCACGATCAGGTCAAAGGGACCGTCCGGCAGGTCCGTGGGAAGGCGGCGGCGCTCGAAAATGATGTTGGAGTGGGCTGCATTGCGCGCCCGTGCCCGTATCAGCGCCTGCTCGTTCAGGTCCACGGCCCACAGTTCTCCGGCCTGCCCTGCCAGCAGACCGCTCAGCACCCCGATGGAGCAGCCCACCTCCAGCGCCCGCGCATAGCGCTCATGGGGTAGCGCGGCCAGCGTGCGGGCGTACTTGGCGGCCTCGTAGGGGCTGCTGGCAAAATCCCAGGGGTCCTCGCGGGCGCGGTACACGTCCTCGAAATAGTCTTCCGGCAGGGTCATGCGCTGGCCTCCTGTGCGGCTGGGACGGCTTGAACGAACGCTTCGAAATACAGTTCCGGGCCGGTCAGCGCCCGCTCCACCATCTCCGAGGCCAGGGTAAAACCGTGCGGATCATCGGAAATGCCCCCCAACTGGGTGGCGTGCGCGGCGATGGCCTGCGCCTTGCGGGACCGCGCGGCTGCCACCGCGAGGCTCCACACGCGGGCTTCCTGAGGGGTGGGCCAGGCATCGGCGTCCCCGCGTTCGGGCAGCCACACCGCGTATTCCAGCCGCCGGGCAGTGGGTGGAGCCGCCCCCCACACGGGTCCCCAGGCGGCGCGGTGATCGGGGTGCGGGTCGCGCCGCCACGGCAGCAGCAGCGTGGCGGGAGGGGCAGCAGCAAAAATTCTGTTCACCTCGCGCCCCAGATCAGCAGGGTCCACTCTGTCCAGCGCGCCGTCCGGCAGACCCAGGGCGTGGGTGCGGGTTTCTGGCACGCCCAGCGCCGCCAGCCCCGCGCGCCATTCGGACAGCCGGGTCTGGGCCAGTCGGGCGCGTGGAAAGCTGGGTGAGTTGGGATGGGAAAATCCACCGTCCGTGACCAGCAGGGCGTGGACCTCGCGGCCCAGATCGGTCAGGGCGACGATCAGGGCGGCGCACCCCAGTGCCTCGTCGTCCGGGTGCGGCGAGACGATCCAGACCGGGCCGGGCAGGGTCCGGGGGTCCAGGGAGACAGAGCCGTGTGGCAAAGCGTCCAGCCTCACAGCCCCTCGTCTCCCCACGGGCTGTAGGCATCGTCGGCCAGTTCCGGGGCGTCCAGCACGGCACGGCCCAGGTGCAGGCGGGCGGCGTCGGGGGCAGGCTGACGCAGGTACATCCGCAGGTCCCGCAGCAGCCGCTCGGCGGGGTGTGGGGCGAGCAGGCCGCGCGCGCCCACCGCGCGTTCCACAGCCTCGCAGGCCAGCAGACAGGCGTCCTCGGTGACTTCACGGGCCAGGGCGACGTAGGCCAGAACGCGCGGCAACTCGTCCGCCCCCTGTCCTTTTAAATGCGCGCCCTCCAGATGTGCTGCGCCGCGCAGGACCGTCTGCCACGCCGCTTCCAGCCGGGCTGCCACCGCACCAAAACGCAGGCGCTGGAGGTCGTCCCCGGTCCGTTCCAGTTGACGCAGTACATCCCGCCCGGCCTCCAGCACGGCGTCCGCGCCGCCCAGTTGCACGGCCAGAAAGCGCAATGCCCCCCCACTGAACTCCGGCTGACGGTAATAGTCGCCCGGTTGTCCGATCACGTCGTCTGCGCCGAGATTCAGGCCCGTTAGGTCCACGCGGAAACTGACGGTGGGCCGCATACCCAGTGGCTGCCAGAAGGCCGGGTCAAAACGTTCGGGCGGCGCGGCGTGGGGCAGCAGCGCCAGCACCCGGCCCCCGCCCTGCGGCAATTCGGCGGGCAGCAGCGGGCAGGTCACGAAGTCCGCGCCGGAGGTAAAGGTCTTGCCACCGATGAGTGTCCAGCCCACGCCCGCCTCAGCCCGCTCCAGTCGCAGCCCCGGCCCATCCTCGGTGTTCCAGACGCCGAACAGTTCGCCGCGCCGGGCATCGGCCTCCGTGCGTTCGCGCTGTTCCTGAGAACCGTGGGTCTGGATCAGGTGCAGGGCATTGACGTGGCCCTCGTAGATCCGGCCCACTGGCAGGCTGGCGCGGCCCACCCGGCGTAACACGGCCAGCAGCCGCGCACCGGACAACCCCAGACCTCCGCTGGCTGTCGGCAGCGTTGCTTCCAGCAGCCCGGCCTCCCGCAGCGCCGCGAACGAGGCGGCAGGAAAGGCCCCGTCATGATCGCGGGCGGCGGCCTCGGCGGCAATGGCCGGGGCCGCGTGGGCCAGGCGTTCCAGCACGGTGCTGAGCGTGGCGGGTGCGGGGGCCAGCACGTCGATGTGTTCGGCGGCAGGCCGTTCGTGCTGTTCCTGGGCATGGTTCAGGGCGTCGACCAGCGGGCCGTGGGCGGCGCGGCCTCCCAGGGCGTCGGGGTAATCCCACAGTCCGTTGTGGCAGTGGCGGTCATCGTCCCAGCCGGGATGGTTGACCACCGGGTACAGGCAGGCGCCGTGGATGGGGACCCCACCCGCCCGCGCCGCCTCCACCTCGCGCGCCACTCCTGCGAACCACGGCGCACGCTCGCCGTCCTCGGCCCCGGTCTCGGCAATGACCAGCGGGCGGGTGTAGCGGGCATGGACCTCGGCCAGCAGCGCGCGCAGGGGACGGTGATCGGCGTCGCCCGGCGTCAGAAATTTCCGCAGATGCGCCTGCGGGTGGTGCCACCACTGGTTGTAGGGGTAGAAATTCAGGCCCACCACATCCACGTACTGCTCGCCGCCGCCCAGTTCCGGCAGCGTGCGGCCCAGCAGCATGTCCAGCGCCTCGAACTGCGAGGCGTGGCTGTGCCGGGCGGTCTCGACCTCCTCTGGCCGTTCAGGATGGGGAACGACGCTGATCAGCGGCTCGGCATGCAGGAAGCGCGCCGCCGGGTCAACCCCGCGTGCGGCGTCCATGCCCGACATGGCCGCCCGCACCAACTGGGCCTTGAGGGTCAGCCCGCGCCCCTGCGCGAAGGGATTCAGGTAGCCCACGTCACCGCCGCCCCAGGCCGTGAACGAGATCTCGTTGACCGGGCAGATCCACAGCGTCCCCTCGGTGTGCTCGCGCAAAAAACGGGCCGCCGCTGCCGCGTAACGGCCAAAGATGGCCGGAAAGTCGGGGGCGAACAGATCCACGAAATCGGGAAAGCCGTAATGCAACAGGTCCCAGACCACCTGCACCCCCGCCTCCCGCGCCGCCGTGACCTGGGCGAGCGCCGAGGAAAAGTCGTACTCGCCCGGCACCCGTTCGATCAGGTGCCAGCGCAGGCCGTCGCGTGCGGTCAGCAGGCCGCTGGCTGCCAGCCGGGCGTAGTCCTGCCCAGCAAAGCGGTCATGTGCGGTGGCGTCGATCACGTCGATGCGTCGCCCTGAAGGACGGCGCTGGGTGCTGCACTCGAACCCGCCCCAGTAAAAGGACTGGAACCCAGGAGGAAGGGCGGGGGCGGGCGGCCCGACAGGTGGCGGGGCGACGGCAGGAAGCGAGGTCATGGCCCAGAGTGGCGCGGGGAAGGGGTGGCGCGGCTGTGGAGGGCATGAACTTTTCAGTAGGCTTTTGCCGCCAGGATGGCTTCGGTGGGCGACTCCTGTGAACAGCGGTGAGGGTATGAAGATCTATCACGCGGCATGAGGCTGGAATATATCGGCTGGCAGGAACACGGATCTCTGGTTGCGCTCGGTTTGAGAATGTTGTTCTGGTGGACATCCTGACCGTATTTTGGAGGTCTTCAAAGCAAAAACGTGGAGACCAGCATCACCGATACCGGTCCCACGTCTTGGCCACGTTCACTTCTGTGCTGGATTGGCGATCCCGCAACTGGACTCTGGGCAGTCAATCCCCACCAGTCGCGGAAAAATCAGGACAGAAGGTCAGCCAAACTACACCTCGATCTTCAGCCGGGCAGCCTGATCCGTGATCTCGAACAGTTCGCTGTGGGGCGAGACCGTGATCTGCCCGTAGTTCTCCAGCAGGTCGCGGTAGGCGTGGGCCACTGGATTGGGCTTGCGGTCCAGGGTGTACAGACCGTTGGTGTTCACCGTTCCCTTTTTCTCGGCCAGTTGGATGTCCCAGTCGATCTGATCGGTCAGGCTGTACCAGGTAAAGCCCACCACTGGGGTGCCCTCCTGACGCATCCGCAGGACGTTCATCCACTGTTTCCACAGCCAGATCGGGGCCTGCTCGAGGTCCGCGACGTTGGTCTCGGTGTGAAAGACCGGCTTCTTGTAACGCTCGTAGTAGCCTTGGACGATCTGGTACCAGCCAAAGACGTCCTCACCGAAGATCACTTCCCCGTCGGGCTTGGTGATCTTCTCGTTGTGGCCGTAGTAGTCGCTGCCCATGATCTGATGGCCCGGCGGCTCTCCGGCCATGAACCAGTCGTACTCCTCGCGGGACAGGCCGTTGTCCATCAGGTACAGCAGAATGTCCGCGTCGGGCGTGACCGCGTAATTCAGGTCCAGCGAGAGAAACCGCAGCCGGTTTTGCAGCGAGATTTCCGGGCGGGGTTCCGCGCTGGCGTCGTGCATGTACTCGGCGCTCTCGGCCTGCACGATGATGGCGTCGGAGCGCACGCGGGCAATCGACTGACACGCCAGAATGTTGGCGGCCACCCCATGCTTGAGGGCGGTGACGAAGCCGCGTTCGGACTTGAGCTGCTCGTTCCACAGGCCGTCCTGCGCGCTGGCTTTGGCCGTCACGTAAATTTCGTTGACGGGCGTGTAGTGCCGCACCCAGGGGTAGCGCCGCGCCACCGCCTCGGCGTACTCGGCAAAGTGGACCGGCAACTCCGGGTTCTGGAAATTGCCCAGCCAGTCCGGCACCCCGAAGTGCATCAGATCGAGGATAGGGGTGATCTCCAGCCGTTTCATCTCGGCCATCACCTGATCGGCAAATTCCCAGTCGTACTTGCCCGGACCCTGGTGAACGCGGTAATAGGGAAGGCCATACCGCAGGTACTTGAGGCCCAGATCCTTGACCAGATGCAGGTCCTCTTCCCAGCGCTCGTAGTGGTGGCATTCCTCCAGCTCGTCGCGCCGCACCTTGCCCTGTTCGATGGTGGGGTAGGAACACTCGATACCGGTGGCAAACATGAAGTTGCTGGCCTGTCCGGTGGGCAGACCCTTGCCGCTGCTGCCCCGCGCGCCGCCAAACTCGTCACCGAGATAATTGCCGTCGCCCAGCTCTTTTTTGATGATGTCCAGAAAACCCTTGCTCATAGCGAACACCTCATGAAGACAGCTTCCCGCCGGTCACATGCAGCAGTGAACCGGTCACGAAAGAGCTGTCCTGGCAGGCCAGATACACGTAGGCGGGGGCCAGTTCCTCGGGCTGTCCGGGACGGCCCAGTGCCACCTCGTGACCGAACTTCTGAACCTCTTCCAGCGGCATGGTGCCGGGGATATTCGGGGTCCAGACCGGACCGGGCAGCACCGCGTTGATGCGGACACCGTTGTCCAGCTCACCGAATTGCAGCGCCAGCGACTTGGTCAGCGCGTGGATGCCAGCCTTGGAAGCGGTGTAGTCCACCAGGATGGGATTGCCTGTCTCACCGACAATTGAGCCGGAGTTGACGATGGCGTCGCCCTCCTTGAGGTGCGGCAGCGCGGCCTGGATCATGAATACATAGCCGAACAGGTTGGTTTCCAGCGTGCGCCGGAGTTGTTCCTCGCTGATGTCCAGGATGCTGCTTTGCGCCGCCTGATACGCGGCGTTGTTCACCAGCACGTTCAGGCCGCCGTATCTATCCACAGTTTGCTGCACGGCGTCCAGGCACGCGGCCTTACCCCGCACGTCGGCCTTGATCACCAGGCACTGGCCGCCGCGCTCCTCCACCATCTGCTTGGTGGTCTGTGCGTCGCCATCGTTCTCGTTGTAGACGATGGCGACCAGCGCGCCTTCAAGCGCGAAGGCCAGGGCCACAGCGCGGCCAATGCCGGAATCTGCGCCAGTAATCAGGGCAATCTTGCCCTTCAGTTTGTCGGCGGCCCTGTACTCTTTCAGCTCGGTCTGCGGCTGAATGTCCATCTCGGACTGCTTGGCGGGATAGGGCAGAAGCTGGGCGTTTTTGAAATCTTCGGATTTGGGTCTGTCGGGCACGGGGCCTCCTTCTGTCGAGTGCCATGCTGTGACAGACGGCGTGGCACTTGTGTCTCATGTGCTACGCGGCGGCGTTGTTTCAAGAAATGCTGAAGGGAAGCGGAATCATGACCAATTTGGAGAGCCATACCTTCCTCTCACAGCACAGAAACACAGCGTGGATCAGCTCAGATTGATTTCTGAGGGCGATCAGGTTTCGCGTAGATCCTCAGTCGCAGGGTTTGACATTCCATCGAGGACAACTTTTTCAAGCGTTGGCCCAATGCGCGTCACCTGATGATCCGGCCGTAGCAATGCTCTTCGGTTGAGACGAGTTGCGATAAAAAGACCACTTTGATGACCGGGTGGAATACACGGCTGCTGCTGGTGATCCTCGCCACAGCCAAGCGTAAGGCCGAGGTAGGGTCTCAGGTAGAACTGGTCATCGCTGGAACCCTGGGATTGTGCCTGTTCACGGCGGGCAGCGTCTCCACCATCGGGGTTAATCCCACCCGCACTTTGGCCACGGGACTCACGTACCTGCTACGCGGTTCGCTGAATCAACAAGAACAGGAAACGGCCAGCAGGCAGCCGGAGGACGGGGCACTGGCGGCTGAAGACGGTTGACCCCCTCAAGTTTCTGGCCTCGGAGAACACAACATTCCGCGCCGCACGGCTGGCTTGTCACCGCTGCCCATCACAAAAACTGCCGGAAAGCATGATGCCCCGGCAGAATCGGTGGAAGATTGGGTCTATTTGCCGCGTAAGGGCACCGGCGTGTTGTTGATGTCGGAGCCACTGTTGGGGTCCGTCGGCGTATTTTGAAGGAAGGCGCGCATCTGCCACTGGTACTTCTCGATGCCCGCCTCTACTTCCTGCAACTGATTGGCGGTGGTGGGATCTGCCTTCTCCACGTCCCCAATACGCTGGAAGATACGCTGACCCACGGTTTCGTACTGATAGATGAAGAACTGGATCACCTGGGCGTCGTCAATGAAACCGCCCGGAATCTCTGGCAGACGCGAGCTGGCGACGATGGTGATGGCCCGCCCGTCGCTGGACGCGCCCACCGAGAGCATGCGTTCCGCCGTGTCGTCAGCGTACTTGCTGATGCCCTCATAGTGGTCCTGAAGCAGCTCATGCAGGGTGTAGAACAGCGTGCCGGACACGTTCCAGTGCGCCTGCTTGGTCTGGAGTTGCAGCGCCTGCAATTCGGTGAGGGTGTTCTGCAACGCGGCCACGCTCTTTTGCAGGTTGTCGGTGCCGGACGACGGCAGGCGGCTGGGCACGTTATACGGCAGCGGTGAGGCGGTCTTGGTGCTCTGCGCGCTGGGCTGGCCGGTGTTGGGCTGCGGCATGTTGACGCTGGTGGCCGGAATCTGGCTGGCTGCTGACTGCGCGCCAGCGCCTCCGGCCAGGGCGGAACCGAACAGCAGGACGGAAAGAAGCAGGGTCTGTTTCATGGGGGTTCTCCAAAGAAAGTTGGGGGGTGGATGGGCGGACAGGGGTGAGGTTAGGCAGCCGATGTTAGACGAATACCAGAAAGGGCCGGGGTTAAAGGCGGCGTGAAAAAGCCTTTAAGGGACGCCCTTTTTCGATTGTGGTCTGGCACGCTAGGTTAGGAGGATGATCGCCTTGCACCTGCCGCTTTTCCTGTGCCTGCCCCTCCAGCAGCGGGGCTGAGGATGCGGCTGCTGCTCGTGGAGGACGACGGACGCATTGCCCAGCCGACAGCACGCGCCTTGAGGGACGCTGGGCATCAAGTGCAGATCGCGCCGGACGGCGTGCAGGGGCTGACCCTGGCCCGCAGCGGGGATTTTGACGCCGCACTGCTGGACGTGTGGCTGCCTGGTCTGGACGGCTTCGAGGTGGCCCGTACCTTGCGCGCCGAGGGCAGCGAGTTGCCGCTGATCTTCGTAACCGCCCGCAGCGCCCTGCCAGACCGCGTGGAGGGGTTGGATCTGGGCGGCGACGCCTACCTGTCCAAACCCTACGAACTGCCCGAACTGCTGGCCCTCCTACGGGCGGTGGTGCGGCGTGGCGAGCGGGTCCGCAGCGCGCGGGTGCCGTTTGCGGACGGGGCCGGGCTGCTGGATGCCGGGCGGCGCGAGGTCTGGTGGCACGGTGAGACGGTGGGCTTCACCGCCCGCGAATACGGCCTCCTGGAAGCGCTGGCACTGGCGCGTGGGCGCTGGTTTACCCGCCAGGAACTGCTCTCCAAGGTGTGGGGACCGGACTTCAGCGGCGAGGAGCGGGTGGTGGACGTGTATGTCAGTTACCTGCGCCGCAAACTCTCGCCAGAAGCGCTGCTCAGTTCACGCGGCCTGGGATATCAGCTCCCATGAGATCTCCAGGGCCAAGGCTGGGCCGAAGGGAAGGATGAAGCCAACCGTGACCATCCGCGCCCGCCTGGCGCTGGGCGTCGCCGCCATCACGGTTCTCGTGGTGCTGGCGGTGGCCGCCGTGCAGTTCCTGGCACTACGCTCGTTTCTGGTGGGAGCCGAGTACGAGCGGCTGGAAATGCTGCTGCCACGCCTGGAGCAGACGCTGAACACCCTCCCAGCCTCGTCTACAGGACTGCGCGTGTTGGAGACCCTGCCGCGCACCGTGGACGTGAGGGTCATCCGGGAAGATCAGGTGGTGGCCGTGACCCCCGAGTTTCCGCCGATTGCCCTGACGCTCCCCATTGGCCGCTCACGGCGCGCGGGCCATGACGTGTTGATCTCCACTTTCAACCTGAACGGCACGCTGGCGACAGCGCAACTGGCCAGCGACGTGCTGGGGGTGGTCAATCCGCTGCGCGCGTACCTGCGAAGTCTGGCAGTGGCCGTTCCAGTCTCAGCGGCCCTGGCGGCGCTCCTGAGTTTTTTGCTGGCTGGACGCCTCCTCAAACCCCTGGAACGTCTGACGGCGGCGGCGGCGGCCATAGGCCGGGGCGGCAACCTGCGCGCCACGCTGCCTGGCGCGAACCGGGGTGACGAGGTGGGCCGCCTCGCGGGCGTGCTGCAAACCTCGTTCGGGCAGGTGGCCGAGACCCGCGAGCGCGAGGAGACCTTTACATACGCCGCCGCCCATGACCTGCGCTCGCCGCTGACCGCCATGAAGACCCGCCTTCAGGGCGCACTCAGCGGCCCACGTTCAGAGACTGAGCTGCGTGAGGAACTGGGCGAGGTGCTTTCAGACCTGGAGCGTATGCGCCGCCTGAGCGAGCAATTGCTGCTGCTGGCACGGGGCGAGCGTGATATTCAGCGGCGTCCGCTGGAGCTGGCCCGTCTGGCCGGGGAGGCGGTGGACCGGGCGCGTGAACTGGCCCCAGACCTGCCCCTGGAGTTCGGCACGGTGGGCGTGACCTGGATTCTGGGGGACGAGGCGCTGCTCTCGCCCCTGCTGGATAATCTGATCGGCAACAGCCTGCGCTACGGCGGCGGCGCGGCCATGAAGATGACCGTGACTGGTACGCCGTTCGGGGTGGCCCTGAGCATGGTGGATGGTGGTCCTGGTGTCCCCACTGCAGCGCTCTCTCATCTGACCACCGCTTTCTATCAGGTGGGCGCGGCCCGCAGCGGTCAGGGCAACGGTCTGGGCCTTGCCATTGCCCAGCGCGTCGCGCAACTCCACGGGGCCAGACTTGACCTGGCGCCGGTTGACCCCAGCGGCCTGCGCGTCACGGTGACCTTTCCGCAGACTGCCGAGCGCGATTGATATGGACTCCGATTGGAAAGTGTTGGAAACACCTGGAAATCTGAACGGGACTCGCAGAGTTGCGCCGCAGAGGAATAGCGTCCTCATGGGCGTCTGTTCACGACGAGAGTGAGCAGGAGAAAAACGGGTTCCGGGCGTGCGGCAATCGGCGTGGTCCCGATTTCTGCCGCGTTACAGACGGAGTCCGCATGACATCAATAAAAACCCCCTCTTCATGACGAAGAGGGGGTTGCACAGCGGTGATGCGCGTTGGTCAGTCGTCAGCGTTTAGTCGTCTGCGCCTACGGCCTGCTGGGTCTGTGCCGTCATCAGGCCGCCTGCCGCGTGGGTATGGTCCTCTTTGAGGATCGTCTCAATCTCTGGCTTTGCCTTCATCTCTGGCTTCTCCAGACTGGCGCGCACACCTGCGCCCAGGCGCGCGTCTACCTTGTCCAGTTGGGTGAGGTAACGCTGCTGAATGAAGTCAGGAGCGGCTCCCAGATGCCGGGCGAAGTTGTCGTGCATCCTGCTTTGCTCTTCCGCCCGCATCAGGCGGTACAGCGCGCCGGGCTGGGCAAAGTAATCCTCGTCAGTCTCGGGCCAGCCATACCGGTCCGCGCGACTGCCTACGGTCATGGGCGGCTCGGCAGCTTCCTCACCGTACTGCACTGGTCCACCGAAAGAATTGGGTTCGTACACTGGCATTCCGCCGAAGTTGCCGTCAGAGCGCAGTTGCCCGTCCCGGTGGTAGGTCTGTACTGGCGAGACGGCCTGATTTACCGGCAGCGCGGCGTAATTGGCCCCGATGCGGTAACGGTGCGCGTCGGCATAGCTCATCAGGCGGGCTTGCAGCATCTTGTCGGGACTGAACCCGAAACCGCGCGGCGAGTTGCTGGGTTCAAAGGCCGCCTGTTCAATCTGTGCGAAGTAGTTGTCCGGGTTCTCGTTCAATTCGAACTCGCCCACTTCCATCAGGGGGTAATCCGCGTGGGGCCACGTCTTGGTCAGGTCAAAGGGATCGAGATGATACGTCTCGGCGTCGGCCTCCGGCATCACCTGAAGGCTGACCTTCCACTTCGGATACTCGCCGCGCTCAATGGCCTCGAACAGGTCCTGAAAGTAGAAGTCGGGGTTCTTGCCGGCAATCTCCATCGCCTCTGGTTCGGCGAGGTTCTGGATGCCCTGCTGGGTGTGGAAGTGCCACTTGACGTACACGCGCACGCCCTGATCGTTCCACAGGCTATAGGTGTGGCTGGAGTACCCATTCATGTGGCGGTGGCTGCGTGGAATGCCCCGGTCCCCGAAGATGTAGACCACCTGATGCATGGATTCGGGGCGTAGGCTCCAGAAGTCGAACATCATGGTCTCGCTGCGGCGGTGCGTGACCGGGTGGCGCTTCTGGCTGTGGATGAAATCCGAGAACTTGAGGCCATCCCGCACGAAAAACACGGGCGTGTTGTTGCCCACCATGTCCCAGTTGCCATCCTCGGTATAAAACTTCAGCGAGAAACCGCGTGGATCGCGCACGGTATCGGCGAAACCGCTCTCTCCAGCCACCTGCGAGAAGCGGGCCAACATGCGGCACTCGGTCCCCTCCTTCTGAAACAGTTTTGCCACCGTCAGTTCGGGGATGGCGCGGGTCACCCGGAAGGTGCCGAATGCGCCGGTCCCCTTGGCATGGACCACGCGTTCAGGGACGCGCTCGCGGTTGAACAGGGCCATGCGCTCCAGCAGGTGATGGTCCTGAAGCAGCACTGGGCCGTCCTTGCCTGCCGTCAGGGAATTCTGGTTGTCGGCCACCGGATTGCCCGCCGCGTTGGTCAGTCGGGTCTGGCTCTGTTTGGGGGCTTGCATGTCGGTGGGTTCGCTGGGTTTGTAGACCGTACTGTTGCTGGCCTTACTGTCGTCACTCATAGGAAGACTCCTGTGGTGCTGCCGGGGCAGCCGACGCCTGGGAAAGGGCGGAAGAGGCGAGAGTCCGAAATTACTTGGTGTTTTCGCCGCCCTGCGCGGCTTCGAACAGGAACCAGATGCGCCGCTCGGTCTCGTCGATCAGCACTTCGAGCAGGCTGGAAGTGGCGTAGTCGCGGGCGTCGTCGCAGGTTTCATGGGCGGCGCGCATACTGGCCGCAATGCTCTGGTTGTCGGCCATCAGCTCGCGCAGCATGTCCAGTGGGGTCACGAAATCGGCGTTGTTGTCCTGCACCGTCTGAAGGCCAGAGATGTGCGAGACCGAGCGTAGCGTGGTGCCGCCCAGTTTGCGGACGCGCTCGGCCAGTGGATCAGTGCTGCCGAGGAGCTGCTCGGCCTGCTCATCAAACAGCAGGTGGTAGTCGCGGAAATGGCTGCCGGAGAGATGCCAGTGAAAGTTCTTAGTCTTGAGGTACACGGCGTAGGCGTCGGCGATGATCGGGTTGATGGCCTCAACGATTTTCTGCACGCCGTCAGCCCTGAGGTCTGTGGGCGTCTTCAGGGCGTCGGGGGCGGGATAGGTGGCGGTCTTGCTGGAGTCGTTCTGGGTCATGGAAATCTCCTTGAGATGGATGCATAGTCTGCGGTCTGCCAGAGACGGCGCGGGCGATTGGCCTCGACGCTGATGTTCGGCCTGGACAATGGGCGGAGAAATACGAAAAGGGTGCAACAGACTTCATTGAGCATGGATGAAGCTCACCAGTGGTGACCAGTGGTGAGCTGGATCAGTTGACGGCGGAGTTGACCGCCTGGATGGTGGGCGCTGGGCGGCGCAACTGAATAACGCTGAGCACCACGAACGCGACTTCCAGAATCAGCGAGATGATCCCGGCAGGTTCGGCCCAGTTGCCAATGTCACCGCGCGCATTCGGCAAGCCCACCGTGCGGGTCAGGGTGTAAGCGAGGATGGCCCCGCCCGAAATCAATAGTCCTAGGGTGTAGCCATTTTTCCAGTGCGAACTGAGCAGCCAAGCTCCCGCCGCCGCGCATCCAGCCACCAGCAGGATATACAGCCAGCCCAGGTAGGCGGTTTCTCCCAGCTTGTCGGGGATATCCCTGAAGTGAATGAAGCCGATGCCGACCAGCAGTAGCACGCCGATCCAATGGTCCTGAAGATATTTCATACCCCTCCTTGTGGGGCGGCAAACCGCCGAGGTCAAACAGGTTGGGCCTCAACAGCCCACGGTGGCCGCGCCGCACGCATCCACCAAAATCATTGGGACACGACGTATTTCAGGCCCAGGGTGTTACGCGGGGGTTAGATTCCAGTCTCGCTTAAGATCGGCTCTACAGATCATGAGATTCAGTCGCGCAGGATGATGGCGTGCGCTTCGGGTGTCAGCCGGGGGACCGGTTTAAGTCTCATACGGACTCCGATTGAATCGTTTGCAAAAACGATGAATATCCGAGCAGAGCGAGAATGAGAAGAACGGGTTCTGGGCGTGAGGTTGGCAAACTGGCGCTTTCCCAGTTTGTCAACGAAACAGACGGAATTCGTATCAGATGTTCAATTGACGGGCAGCAGTTGCTTGCAGTGTCGGATCGCGCCTGAGCTGAGCCAGCGTCAGACCGTCATCGGGCGGTCCATCAACCTCTCTGACAGACCTGCCGAATGCAAGGATGGAGGGGCGGTGAAAATGGAGCCTCAAAAACGTCCTGTCCACCCGCTACATG
The DNA here is from genome assembly GCF_009017495.1 of Deinococcus sp. AJ005. Taxonomy (NCBI): domain Bacteria; kingdom Thermotogati; phylum Deinococcota; class Deinococci; order Deinococcales; family Deinococcaceae; genus Deinococcus; species Deinococcus sp. AJ005. The sequence continues at coordinate 367,911 of NZ_CP044989.1, forward strand.
GCCGTGACCTTCTCTATGGGTTGCTGCATGTCTGACCGACCCGCCGCCACCTGACACAGAAAGCAAAGCCGGGATTAAAAATGACAGATGTTGGGGGACACCCACCAAGCGCCCGTTGATCAAGACACATGCCGCCAGCCGTGTTTTACACTGAACACAGGCTGCCTTCCGGCACCCGAAGGAAGCGGATGACCACACCTTTTACGGCCCTTGAATGCAACATTCTGAAAGCCAAGGGCTTGAGCGAACAGCATCTGGCCGCCCTCGCAGACCTGGGCGTCGGTGGGCGGGCCGATTTTGCGAGTATCGGCTCCCCTGAAACCCTGCTGGAGTTGCTGCCAGACCTGAACACCGAAGTCGCGGCGCGGGTGTTGAACTGGGCACTGCCCTCTGCCGCGCTGGGAGAGCCGGTGCCATCTGCGCTCGGCGGTGAGACGCAGGCGGGCGCGGCCATGTTCTCGCAGGGGCTGGTAGTCAATTCCAGCGACTCGACATACTGCGTCCACTGTCAGTCCAAGCAGCCCAGGGATTACAACGTGGGCGCCCTGTGCCCCAACTGCGGCCTCCAGGCCGAGCCGATTGAAACGTGCTACTGGTGCGGCACCAGCGGACCGGGCCGATTTTGCCGCACCTGTGGCGCAGCCTTCGTGATCACCGCCGAACTGCCGCTGGCCCTGCTGCTGCGGCGCGAAGGCGTGGCCAAGGACGACATTCCCGCCAAGATCGGGGCGATGGGTGAGGCCGAGAAACAGGTCCTGTGGGGCCGCGTTCGTCGGTCCCGCCGTTAGAAGCAGTGACCGCCCAATTACCGGACCACCCAGCAGATCACTGTCCCCAGTGCGGCGCACCCTTGCCCCCCGACTGGCAGGCTGGTGACCTGTGCAGCCACTGTGGTGGGACCAGCCGTGAAGATGTCCGTTGCGCATGGTGTACCCAACTGATCCCACCGGGACCGTTCTGCCGCCACTGCGGGTCCGAACAGCTTCCAGGCGTATGGTACGGCGCGGCGCGAATGCTGCGGTCCGTGGGCGTGGATCAGTTCAGCATGCCGGAGCGCCTGCGGGCCATGCCAGCGGCCCAGCGGGAACACTTCAGCCGCCAATATGCCCCCCATCAGGCCATGCTGGAGCGCCTGCTTGACGACGTGACCTTCGCCGAAAGTGTCATTGGCCGCCGTGGTTGGAGCGCGGCCCTGGAAGACCAGTGGCTCCCCCAGTTGCCAGCAGCCCCGGAAACGCTGACGGCCCTGAGCCTGCCGCCCAGCACGGCGGACAGCGACGAGGCGCGCCTGACCGAGATGCGCGATCAGGCCCGGCTGCCCCTGAGCGCCTGGCTGGCCTCACTGGCCCGGCTGCGGCTGGGCGCCGAACGAAACGAGGCCGACAGCATTTGCCTCAGGGAAGCGGTACAGAGCGGTGATCTGGCCCTTCAGGAGGCGGTGGCGCTGGCACTGGCCCGCTGGCCCTACACCTACCTGCACCCGTACAGCCTCCAGGCCAGTGAACTGCGTGACGTGCTGTGGACGCTGTACCGCGCTACCTGCTCACCTGAGGCGGGACTGGGCCTGAATCTGCTCGCGCGGCAATACGCCAATGTCAGCAGTGAGGCCATTCCTGAAGAGCTGCTGGCTCCCCTCCTCGGCTCGGAGGACCCTGATCTGGCTTTCGGCGCGGCGCTGGCGCTAGACCGACAGGACGTGTTGCAGGCCGCCCTGCGCGCCCCTCATAAGCGGCTGGCGGCGGCGCTGGGGTTGGCACGGGGCGGCGCGGGACAGCTTCTGGCCCCGGTCCTGACCACGATGGATGACGGCGAACTTGATCATCTGCTGCTGATCTTGAAACCCTTGCCAGAATTGCGGCCCGCGCTGGTAACCCTGACTGAGTCGCCGCGCCACCAGGCGGTCCAGCGACGGGCGCTGGACCTGCTGGCGCGTCTGGGCGATCCTGCCGACGCCCTGCGCCTGGTAGCAGCCAACCCCACGTGGTATGCCAACGACGTTCTGAACAACCTGGACCTGAGGCCACAGCAGTTGGAGGACGTATTAACTGCACTGCTGGATCAGGGCCTTGACCCGTCTGAGGTCAGCGGCTTCATGTCACTGGCTACCAGTGGCCGAGTACCGGACGGCTTTGTGCCCGCCATCTTCAGACAGGTGGGACCAGAAGCCCAGTTGAGCCTGGTTTCCTTCGCGGGTCAGCAACTCGCTGTCAGTCAGAATCAGGAGCTTCACCGCTGGCTCTGGTCCCTGATCGACGGTGACTTGCCCGAAAAGATTCAGGAGCGGGCGTGGGCCATGCTGAGCGGCTGGTACGGTACGTACGGTTCTGCGCTGGAGCTGTCGCGGGCCAGCGTGGAACGGTTTTTTGGGGGCTTTGTGGCCTTTACCGAGAGGCTGTGTGTGGTCATTGAAAATCCCCAACTGACGGGCCGATTCTTCAACTCCTTCCGCTTTCTGGCTGTTCTCTCGTCGGTGGACGAGGGCGCGCTTGCGCCATTGACTGAGCTGGGCGCGCCCTCTGAGCGGCTGTGGCAGGCGCTGCTATCGCTGACGCAGACCCAGCAGGTCTTCATCCCGGACCGGGCCGCTGGCCTGCGTCTGCTGGGCCGAATGACCCGCTCTGCAACGCAGCACAACACCCTGGAAATCCATCTCCGCCCCCTGCTGGACGACCAGGAAACGCCTGCCGATCTTCAGCGCGGCGCACTGGCTGCTCTGTATCCCAGCGCAGCGGCGCAGACGGCGTACCTGGCCGAACTGGAAGCGAGACTGGCACTGGCGCAGACCTACGACGAGCGCTCACCGATTGGGACAGTGATTTATAGCCTGCGGGCGGTAATTGCGCAGACGCCATAAGTGGTTCATGCGGTCTCCAGACCACTCTTTCAAAGTCTACTTGAGCTTGAGAGACCCCAGCGTCTTGTCGAACGCCCCCCGCTGGGCCGCCGTGGCAGCGGGTCCCATGGTGAACTGAACGCTGAGCAGGTTGCGTTTGCTGACCCCGTACCAGTACTGGAGCCGCACCACCGCCCCGTTGGCCTTGAGGGTCAGGTCATACCACTATCCGCCGCCCACACGTCACCCGCGCCCACAGGCTGGGCCAGATATTCCAGCGGCAGGCGGGTGTCCAGCCGGGTGCGGTGATCGTCTGCTGTCAGCCCAGGTGCAGCGCATCAGCACTGCAGGAGGACTGGACGACGTGCTGACCGATGGAGACCCGATGGAGGTGGGGGTGGAGCAGTTCAGGGACTTCATCTGAGGCAAGGCGGAGGTGCGCAGCGCAGCCGGCAACGTGATTGGTCTGGTGTCCACCGGCTTTCTGCTGCCCACCGTCCAGGCCGGGATCGCGCGGGTGATGTGGGGCCTGCTATCGTGGTACGGCCTCGGTCTGCTGTTTGCGCTGCTCAGCAGCCTGTATCTGAGTGGACGGCTGCGCCGCGACCTGTTTGACCTGGAACCCGATCAGATTTCCAGCCTGATCTCACAGCATCACGCGGTCCTGACGGCCCTGCAAGACGGCGTGCTGGTGCTGGACGGCGGGCGCATCATCCTCGCCAACGCGCGGGCGCTGGCCTACCTGCGCGTCTCCGAGGTCTCGGCCTTGCCTGCCTTGCCCGAGTTGTGGCCCGAACTCCACGGGCTGCTCAGTGGCGCGGATGGGACCTCTTTTCAGGAGCGGCCCAGCGAGTGGCAAAAACAACCGGTGTTGCTCACCTGCTATCCGCTGCCCGGCGGCCAGCGGCTGGTCCTGTTCCGTGGACGTGCTGAGGCCGTGCGGCTGGCCGAGGAGCTGACGCAGACCCGGCAGTACGTCGAGCTGCTCCGCTCGCAGACCCACGAGTTTACCAACCGCCTGCACACCATCGCGGGCCTGATGCAGATCGGACGTCCCGAACTCGCCTTGCAGGTGATTCAGCGCGAGGCCAGTCAGGCCCAGCAGGTCAGTGACAGTGTAGGCGGCGTCGCCCCACCACGACTGGCGGCCCTGCTGGCCGGTAAAATTGCCCGCGCCCGCGAACTGGGCGTTCACTTGCAGGTCGCCCCGGCGTCGGCGCTGGCCGACCACTGGCCGGAACCGGTCATCGACGCCTTGCTCCTGATCACCGGGAACCTGATCGAGAATGCCTTCGACGCCGTACAGGACCAGCCCAAGCGCCGCATCACGGTCATGATCGGTGAGGACGCCGAGGGTCTGCAAATCGAGGTCCGTGACTGCGGACCGGGCGTGGACGCACAGCACTGGCAGCAGCCCGGTTTTTCCACCAAGGGTCTAGGACGCGGACAGGGACTGGACCTGATCCGCCAGCATCTACTGGGTCTGGAGGGCCATCTGGACTACCTCAGAAGCTCGGGCGAGAGCGTCTTCATCGTCAGCATCCCAGCGACGGAGGGTGAACCGTGACGGCTCCAATGAGCCGCGTCATGATCGTCGAGGATGACGAACTGGTGCGCACCATTCACCGAACGCTGGTCGAGGACACGCCCGGGTTCCAGGTGGTCAGCGCGGTAGGCACGCTGGCCCAGGCCGAGCAGGACCTGCGGAACCTGACCGTCGATCTCCTGATGGTGGACATCTATTTGCCAGACGGCAATGGTCTGACCTGGACCAGTGGGCTGCCGCGCACGCCCACCAGCCCGGACGTCATCATGGTCACGGCGGCCAATGATCTACCGACTGTGCAGGCTGCGGTCCGCAGTGGGGTTCTTGATTTTCTGATCAAGCCATTTGACCGACACAGGCTTCAGGCCGCCTTTCTCCGACATGGTCAGCGCCGCGCCGTGTCCAGTCCGGCCCATCTGACTCAGTCTGGCGTGGACCGGTTGCTGCGCCACGACCCAGTCACCCATCTGCCCAAGGGCATCGACGCCGCGACTCTGGCCAGGGTGCAGCACCTTCTGGACAGCAGCCCCGCGTCCTGGAGCGCCGAGGCGGCAGGTCAGCATCTGGGCGTGAGCCGCATCACGGCGTGGCGGTATCTGGAGTACCTCGTGGTCCTCTACTTCGCCGCTGTGGACGTGCAGTACCAGCCCACCGGCAGGCCGCTGAAACTGTACCGCCGGGCGCGCACACCACTCTGAGTGAGTGTTTTAAAAGCACCTGGATCAGAGCGTCAGGGGCCAGTACGGACTCCGATTATGTCCATGAAAATAGGACCATCCAATTCTTGGACTTCCATTCGGCTCCAACACCCCGCTGGCAGCTTCTGAGCCATTTTACGGCGCAAATGCTACGGCGCAGAGCGCAGTCTTTTGCATTTTTGACCGAAGACAAGAACGAAACTGAAGAAAGGCAGGTGTGCTGCGATTTCACATGGCTCAGACACGCCCCAGCGTATTGCTGACTTTGCGGTAGCCCCGACTCCCAAAATTGACTTTTCCTTCATTTTCGCCCTAGCATGCGCCCACGCGGTTAATCGTCTCCAGTGAGGGTCTGGACCGCTGCCCAGTGGCCTTTGGTGTGCTTTGGGCGGTGGCCGTTTCCCATGTCTTCGACTCAGGATGCATGCACAACCGGAGGACGCCTTGACGGACCACGCGCTGGTAGACGACGCCCAGACTCCTCACGCTGGCTTTCCTTTTGATCCCCGCTTTGCGCCCACGCACCCGCCCCTGAGCGCCCATGAAGCGGCGGTAGAGGCCAACCGCTGCCTGTACTGCTACGACGCGCCGTGCATTCAGGCGTGTCCGACGCACATTGACATCCCCACCTTCATCCGCAAGATTGCCACCGACAACCTGCGCGGCTCTGCGCGGACCATTCTGGAAGCCAACTTTCTGGGCGGCACCTGCGCCCGCGTGTGTCCGGTGGAGGAACTGTGCGAGGGCGCGTGCGTGCTGAATTCTGAGGAAAAGCCCATTGCGATTGGGCGGCTGCAACGACATGCGGTAGACCATGTGCAGGAGCGCGGTTTGCAGATGTTCACGGCAGGAACGCCGACTGGCCGCAAGGTGGCCGTTGTCGGCAGTGGTCCCGCAGGACTCAGCGTCAGCGCCGAACTCGCCAAGCTGGGCCACGCGGTCACGCTGCTGGAAAAGCGCGAACTGGGCGGCGGCCTCAGCACCTACGGAATCATCGTTCTGCGCGAACCCGTGGAGGTTTCATTACAGGAAGTGGAGGCCGTGCAGGCGCTGGGCGTAACGGTGGAAACCGGGCGCGAGTTGACGGATCAAGCCGGGCTAACTGCACTTTTGGATGAATACGACGCTGTATTTCTGGGATTGGGATTGGGCGCAGTTCCGGCGATGGGCATTCCTGGCGAGGAACACCTGATTGACGGCCTTCAGTACATCGAGGACAGCAAAATTGCCCCCGATTGCTTACCAGATGCCGTAAACATCGTGGTCATCGGTGCGGGCAACACCGCCATCGACGCCGCCACCATTGCCCGGCGGCGCGGCGCGGACGTGACCATGCTCTACCGCCGCACCGATTCCGAGATGACCGCCTACCGCCACGAGTACGAATTCGCCTTGTCGGAGGGCATCCAGTACCGTTTTCTGACCCAACCCGTGCGAGTCATTTCAGAAGACGGGAAGGTGACGGGCGTGGAATGCGTGAAGATGGTGCTGGGCGTGCCGGACACGGGCGGACGGCCCCGGCCCAATCCTCTGCCCGGCAGTGAATTCGTGGTGCCCTGCGACGCCGTAATTTCGGCCATCGGTCAGGAGAAACCCGCACTGGCAAACGAATTGGGGCTGGACGTTTCAGGCGGCTACATCGTCGTCAACCACGACATGCAGACCAGCCTGCCGCGCGTGTATGCCGGGGGCGACTGCGTGCGCCTGCGCGGGACCGCCAGCACCGTGATGGCCGTGCAGGACGGCAAATACGCCGCCGTCGCTATTCACCAGCAACTTTCTCAAACCCAGGAGGCTCCACATGGCTGACCTCTCCGTCAATTTTGCGGGCATTCGCGCGCCCAATCCTTTCTGGCTGGCGTCCGCGCCGCCCACCAACAGTGGAGCGCAGATTCACCGCGCCTTTGAACATGGCTGGGGCGGGGCTGTGTGGAAGACCATCGGCGCTCCCGTGCTGAATATCAGCAACCGCTACGGCGGCCTGACCATCGGCGGGCAACGGCTGCTGGCGATCAACAATGTGGAACTGATCAGTGACCGCCCGCTGGATGTGAATCTGCGCGAAATTGCCGAGATCAAGCGGCTGTGGCCGGACCGCGCCGTGATCGTGAGCGCGATGGTGGACGCCTCGCCCGAAGCGTGGCGCGAAATCGTCATGATGATTGAGGACACGGGCGCAGACGGCATAGAACTCAATTACGGCTGTCCCCAGGGCATGAGCGAACGCGGCATGGGCGCGGCGGTGGGTCAGGTGCCGGAAATGTGCGAGCTGAACACGCACTGGGTCACCTCCATTACCAAACTCCCGGTGATCGTCAAGCTGACCCCGAACGTCACACACATTACCGAACCTGCGCACGCGGCGATTGCGGGCGGGGCCAATGCGCTGAGCTTGATCAACACCATCAATTCAGTGATGAGCGTTGATCTGGACACCCTGCAAATCACACCCAACATCGGCGGGCGCGGCACCCACGGCGGTTATGCGGGGCCAGCCGTCAAACCAATAGCCCTGAACATGCTCACCGAACTGCTGACCGACGAAGGCGTGCTGAGAAGCGGCGTCCCAGTGTGCGGCATGGGCGGCATCGTGACCTGGAAGGATGCCGCCGAATTCCTGCTGCTGGGCGCGGGGGCCGTACAGGTCTGCACCGCCGCCATGCATTACGGCTACCGGATCGTGGAGGACATGATTGACGGCCTGGGCAATTGGATGGACGACAAGGGCTTTGCCACCATTGCTGACGTTTCGGGCCGGGCGCTGCCGCAGATGAGCAGTTTTGGGCAACTGGATCTGGGGTATCAGGCAGTGGCGCGGATTGACCCCGACAAGTGCATTCAGTGCAACCTGTGTTATGTGGCCTGCAACGACACCGCGCACCAGTGCATTGATCTGGTGGCCGGAAACGGTGTGCGGGTGGACCCCGGCTACGACGTGCGCGTCAACGGCAGGGCGGTGGCCGATACCCGCCCGACTCCGGTGGTCCGCGAACCCGATTGCGTGGGCTGCGCGCTGTGCGCCAACGTCTGCCCAGTGGACGGCTGCATCACGATGGTCAGTGTTCCCAGCACGCAGGAAAACATCAGTTGGGACGCCCTGACCGCCCAGCGCCCCGAAATCGCCACCAGTTGGGACGCCATGATGGCCTACCGCAAGGAGCAGGGCATAGAGATTCACTAGAATGGGGTCAGTTCCAATTCAGCCATAAAGGGGTGAAATGATGACCGCCGCAAAAATTCGGATTGACAATGAAGGGCGCGTGCAAACGGACGCCGAAACGCTGGAAATCCTGAAAAACCGAGAGTTTGAGTTGCAGGCCAACGGTCACATCGTCCCACTGACGCCCCGGCCCCGGCGCTTGCATGAGATTGAGGATATGAACGAGCGGATGGCGGCCTACGAGGAGTTCAAAAAACGCGTCGTTCGTCCTGGCGGCGAGAATCTGCCAGAGGATTGGGAAACCATCCGAGACAGCATCTACGACTGATGCGAATTCTCATTGACACCAACATCGCCTTGCGGTTTGTTCAAGCAGGCGCACCCGGTCACGCGTCGGTTGAGCATGCCGTGAAGACCCTGCTCGGACGTGGTGACGAATTGATGGTGGTGCCTCAAGTTGTCTATGAACTCTGGGCCGTTGGAACGCGCCCCAAAACAGTCAATGGCTTTGGATGGACTTCCGAGGAAGCTCGCAAGGAGATAGATGGGCTGTCTGAGCAATTTTCAATGCTTCAGGACACTCCCAGCATCTTCGCAATCTGGCTTGAGCTTGTCACACAACACCATGTTTCAGGCAAGCCCACCCACGATGCCCGCCTCGCTGCCGCTCTTATCGTACATAGTTTAGATGCCCTCCTCACCTTTAATGCTCCCGATTTTAAACGCTTCGGTCTCAATATCATCAACCCCACCGATCTTTCCGAAGGAGACTCCACCCTATGACCCTGCTTATCAAAAATGGCGAGATTGTGACCTCCGAGAAGCAATACAAAGCAGACATTCTGGTGGAAGGCGAAATGATTTCGCTGATCGGCGAGAATCTGATCGCGCCAGATGATGCAGAAATCATAGATGCAGAGGGAAAATACATCTTCCCCGGCTTTATTGATCCACATGTGCATATCCACCTGCCGTTCATGGGCACTTTTGCCAAAGACACCCACACCACGGGCAGTCAGGCCGCATTGATCGGCGGAACCACCACCTTTATTGAAATGCTGGCCCCCGCCGGAAGCGATGAACTGCGGGACGGCTGGAACACCTGGTCCCAGATGGCCGAGGGAAACAGCGCCTGCGATTACACCTTCCACATCGGCGTGACGCGCTGGGACGCGGAGACCGAGCAGACGCTGCGGGAACTGGTGGCGGACGGCATGACCTCGTTCAAGGTGTTTCTGGCGTACAAGGGCGCGTTCGGGATTGAGGATGCGGCCCTGTTTAAAACCCTGGCGCTGGCGAGAGAGCTGGGCGTGGTGGTCACGGCCCACTGCGAGAACGCCGAACTGGTGTCGCAGCTCCAGACCAAATTGCTGGCGGAGGGCAAAACGGGTTCCGAATGGCACGAACCCAGCCGCCCCGAACAGGTTGAGGCCGACGGCACCGCTCATTTCGCCACCTTTTTAGAGATGACCGGGGCAGAGGGCTATGTGGTTCACCTGTCCAACGCCAAATCCTTGAAAGCCGCGCTGGACGCCCGCAAACGCGGTGTGAACATCCACATTGAGTCGGTGATTCCCCACTTTCTGCTGGACAAAACCTTTGCCGAGCGGCCCGGTGTGGAGGGCGCAAAATACGTGATGAGTCCGCCGCTGCGCGACAAGTCCAATGGGGCGGTGCTGTGGCAGGCACTAAAAGACGGCGAGATTGACACCGTTGCCACCGATCATTGTCCCTTTGATGTGGCGCAAAAGCACATGGGCGACAACAATTTCACCCTGATTCCCAACGGTATTCCGGCCATTGAGGACCGCGTGAACCTGCTGTATACCTACGGCGTCAGCCGGGGCAATCTGAGCCTGAGCCGTTTTGTGGACGCCGCCAGCACCCGCGCGGCGCAGATCTTCGGGTTGTATCCGAAGAAAGGTGCAATTGAGGTGGGTTCGGACGCCGATCTGGTGATTTACGATCCGGCTTACCGGGGCAAGATCAGCACCGAAACGTCGCACGTCAATAATGACTACAGCGGCTTTGAAGGCTTTGAAATTGACGGGCGGCCAAGCGTGGTGACGGTGCGCGGGCAGGTAGCGGTGCGGAATGGCGAATTTGTGGGCGAGGCCGGGCGCGGGCAGTTGCTGCGGCGTCAGCCCAGGCAGACTTTAAAACCCAGCAAGAATCTAACTTCCGCCGAGGATCGGGGTTGACCGCCACCGCCCCAGCGCTTACGGTGCGCGACATGACCCAGCCCGCTGTTCATCTCAAAGACCTCAACATGGTCTTTCGGGGCGCACAGGGCGATACGGTAGCCCTCAAGGACGCCAATCTGGACATCGCACAGGGCGAGTTCATCAGCCTGATCGGCCCCAGCGGCTGTGGCAAAACAACGCTGCTGCGGCTGATGGCGGACCTGATCACGCCAACGGGCGGGGAGCTGCTGATCGGCGGCAAATCACCTGCCCAGGCCCGGCAGGAACGCGCTTATGGGTATGTGTTTCAATCGCCTGCGCTGCTGGAATGGCGTACAGTCCTCAACAACGTGCTGCTGCCGCTGGATGTGATGAACACGCCCAAAGCCACCCGGCAGGCCCGCGCCCACGAGATGCTGAAACTGGTTGGACTGGAAGGTTTTGCGGGGCGTTACCCGTGGCAGCTTTCGGGCGGAATGCAGCAGCGCGTCAGCATCGCCCGCGCCCTGGCCTTTGACCCCAGTCTGTTGCTGATGGACGAGCCGTTCGGTGCGCTGGACGAGATCACCCGCGAACACCTGAATGGCGAGTTGCTGCGGCTGTGGCAGGAAACGGGCAAGACGGTGGTGTTCGTGACACACGGCATTTCCGAGGCTGTGTTTCTGAGTACGCGCGTCGTGGTGATGACCTCGCGGCCCGGCAAGATTGAGGGCGTGGTGGATATTGACCTGCCGTATCCGCGCAATGTAGAAACCCGCGAGAGTCCGCGTTTCTTTGAACTGGCGACAAAGGTACGCGAGTTGCTGCGCCAGGGCCACGGGTTTGACGCGGATGATTAAGGCACGGCGTCCCGTCATGGCCGGAAGCGTCGGCCCCATGATCATCGTGGCCGTCATCGCGCTGGCGCTGTACTGGCCGCTGATGCTGTGGGTCAACGCGGGCGCGGCCCAGCGCAGTCTGAACAGCGGCGCGGACCTGGGCTGTGCCACGGCCATTGCCTGCGCCACCCAGCTCCGCAATCCGGTGCTGCCCGCCCCCGCCCAACTGGGCAGCAGCCTGCGCACCATGAGCCTGCCGCCGATGGCCCCCACCAGCGTTCCCTACAACACCCTGGTCACGGCAGGGGAAACCATCGTGGGCCTGCTGATCGCCTCGGTGCTGGGCATTTTGCTGGCGGTGGGCCTGGTGGGCAGCCGGGCTTTTGAGCGCGTGACGTTGCCCTGGCTGATCGCCTCGCAGACCGTTCCAGTGATCGCCCTTGCCCCCATGCTGGCCGTGGTGCTGGGGCAGTACGGGGTGCAGGGCTGGCTGCCCAAGGCGCTGATCGCCGCCTACATCGCCTTCTTTCCAGTGGCGGTGGGTGTGGCGGCAGGGTTACGCAGTCCTGATCCCATGCAGGAAGACCTGCTCATCACCTACCGCGCATCGGGCTGGCAGACGTTCTGGACCTTGCGGCTGCCCGCCAGCCTGCCCTTCCTGTTTACCTCGCTGAAGGTGGCGGCCACCGCCGCGCTGATCGGCTCCATCGTGGCCGAGATCAGCACCATCAGCTTCTCGGGGCTGGGCAAGATGCTGGCCGAGAACTCGCGGGCCAGTGACACGCTGGCGCTGTGGGTCATCATGCTGTACGGCGCGGGCCTGGGCATCGCGCTGGTGGCCGTGCTGGGATTGATTGAGAGGCTGGTGACCCC